>NZ_JAPDBQ010000061.1:0-23499 GCF_027705325.1 Aeromonas sp. QDB18 | reverse complement strand
CCACCGAAGTGCTTGGCCAGCACGTTGGTGATGGCGGCGGTCAGGGTGGTTTTACCGTGGTCAACGTGGCCGATGGTACCCACGTTAACGTGCGGTTTATTACGCTCAAATTTTTCTTTAGACATGATCGTCCCTCTAAACTAACGCTGAGTACGCGGTGGCAAGCTAACCACAGAACAGTTTATATGATGGATTTGAATCAAGGGGAGTAGAGAGGTTGGTGCTGACAGGCTGGTTCGATTGCCGAACTCACCCTAAGGTGTGGCTCTCAGAATTACCTGAGCCATATCAGCATCTTGGAGCGGGCAGCGGGAATCGAACCCGCATCATCAGCTTGGAAGGCTGAGGTAATAGCCATTATACGATGCCCGCATTTCTCTAACCCAAAGAACTCAAACCGCAGAGAAATATGGTGGAGGGAGAAGGATTCGAACCTTCGAAGGCAGAGCCGTCAGATTTACAGTCTGATCCCTTTGGCCGCTCGGGAACCCCTCCAGTTGCATAAATGCCACAACGGTAATTCTGCTTGCACCCGTTGTTTTTGTCGCTTTTGCTGGGCAAATAGACGACAGACATCCAAGCGTCGCGCATTTTATGGTAAGGATTTTGGGGATGCAACCATTGCACCTTGCAAAATGTGCATTTATGCCGGGATCCAGGCAAAAAAACGCTCCTTCTCCGTCCCGACCGGACGCGTCCCTTGTCGCTCCCGATCCCTTGGTGTATGGTCGCCCTGCCCAAGAAACAGTGATGACACCATGACGACAGAGCATAACCCCTATTTGCAATTCACCCGCGAACAATGGGCGTTATTGCGCGATGCGGTCCCCCTGACCCTGACCGAGCACGATCTGCAGACCCTGCGCGGGATCAACGAGAAGGTGTCATTGCGGGAAGTGGAAGAGATCTATCTGCCCCTCTCCCGTCTCCTCAATCTCTACGTCAAGGCCAAACAGCGCCGCAGCCGGGTGCTGGAGCAGTTTCTCGGTCAGTCCCGCGGCAAGGGCACCTATATCATCAGCATCGCCGGCAGCGTGGCGGGGGGAAAGAGCACCACGGCCCGTATCCTTCAGGCACTGCTGGAGCGCTGGCCGGAGCACCCCAGGGTGGAGCTGGTCACCACCGACGGCTTCCTGTTTCCCAACAAGGAGCTGGAAGCCCGTGGCCTGATGCGCCGCAAGGGGTTCCCCGAGTCTTATGACATCCGCCATCTGGTGGAGTTTGTCGCCAATATCCGCGCCGGCCACGAGAAGGTCGAGGCCCCCGTTTACTCCCACCTCATCTATGACATCCTGCCCGACGAGAAGAAGGTGGTGGAGCAGCCGGACATCCTGATCCTGGAAGGGCTCAATGTGCTGCAAAGCGGCATGGACTATCCCCAGGACCCTCATCGCGTGTTCGTGTCGGACTTCGTCGACTTTTCCATCTATGTGGATGCCGATGCCGAGCTGCTGCGCACCTGGTACATCGATCGTTTTCTCAAATTCCGCAGCGGCGCCTTCTCGGATCCCGACTCCTATTTCCACCACTACGCCAAGCTGGCCGAGAGCGAGGCGACCGAGATCGCCAACAACATCTGGCAGGATATCAACTACCTGAACCTGCAAGAGAACATCTTGCCGACCCGGGAGCGGGCCAACCTCATCCTCACCAAGGGCAACGAGCACGCCATCGAGCAGATCAAGCTGCGCAAGTGACCACTGTCGCAGTGCATACATGAAAGAGGGGGCCCGCAGGCCCCCTCTTTCATTCAGTCCTCATGAGCGTACGAGGTCAGTCACCCCGCCGCAGGGAGAGTTCCCCTCCCAGATAGAGCTTGAGCCCCTCTTCCGTCTCCAGACGCAGGGCTCCGCGTTCGTCGATCCCCCGGGCAATCCCGCGGATCACCTGCTCTCCCATCAGCAGCTTCACCGGCTGGCCGGCGAAGTGGTCAAGCCGGTTCCAGCTCTCGACGAAACTCGCCAGTCCCGTCTGTTCGAAGGTCTGCATGGCCTGCTGCAGGTGCAGCAGCACGCAGGCGGCCAGCTCGTTGCGATCCACCAGCTCGGGCTGGATATGGCGCAGCTCGGACCAGGCCTGATCGATCTTCTCCCCCTCCCGACTCGGCATCGCCAGATTGAGGCCGACCCCGATCACCAGATGGCAGCTGGCACCCGCACTGCCGCTCATCTCCACCAGGATGCCCGCCAGCTTGCGGCCCTGGTAATAGAGGTCGTTCGGCCACTTGAGCTCCACCCCGGGATAACCGAGGGACTCCAGCGCCTCTACCACCGCCACGCCGACCGCGAGACTCAGTCCCATGGCGGCCGCCATGCCCTGCTCAAGCCGCCAGTACATGCTCAGGATCAGCTGGCAACCGAAGGGAGAAACCCAGGGTTTGCCACGACGTCCCCGCCCGGCGGTCTGGCACTCGGCCAGACAGCTTTCCCCGGAGCTCAGGGTGTTGACCCGCTCCAGCAGGTACTGGTTGGTGGAGTCGATGACAGGGAAGCAGTGCACCGGTGCCATCGGTGCCTCTGCCTGCAGCCACCCCTCGTCATAGAGGGCCATGGGCACCGCCAGCCGATAGCCCTTGCCGGTCAAGCTGAAGAGATCCAGCCCCAGATCCTTGAGCGCGGCCATGTGCTTGCTCACCGCCGCCCGGCTGATGCCAAGGCGCTCGCCCAGCTGCTCGCCGGAATGAAACTGGCCGTCGCTGAGCAGGGTGATCAGGGTCTGTCTGACGGGGGTCAGGGTCATGCCAGTACCTCGTCGAGCCAGGTTTCACCGCTGCGCCCCATGAAGCGCACCTCGTGTTCCAACACCACACCGAACTGGTGCTCCACGCTGTCGCGGACATGGGCCGCCAGCGCGATGAGCTCCATGGCGCTGGCGCCCCCCAGATTGACCAGCACCAGCGCCTGCTCCTGATGCACGGCGGCACGACCGATGGCAAACCCCTTGAGACCGCACTGATCGATGAGCCAGCCAGCAGCCAGCTTTGCCTGCCCTTCTGCCGCGGGGTAGCAGGGCATCTGCGGGTATTGCTGTTTCAGGGTCTCAGCAAGGGCAGCGGGCACCACAGGATTTTTGAAGAAACTGCCCGCGTTGCCCAGCACCGCCGGATCCGGCAGCTTGGCCATGCGGGTGGCACAGACGGTGTCGAAAATGGCCTGTGGCGAAGGGGCATCCCCCAGCGCCGCCAGCGGGCCATAGCCGGCGACCGGGCGCCATGCCTTGGGCAGGCGCAGACCGACGGCGATGATGAAGTGGGAGTCCTGATAGTCGTACTTGAAGATGCTGTCACGGTAACCGAACCGGCAGTCGGCCGCCGCGATGCGCTCAACCTCGCCACTCTGCCAGTTGAACGCCTCCACGTAGGCACAGACGCTGGCCAGCTCGACCCCGTAGGCACCGATGTTCTGTACCGGGGCCGCCCCGACCGTCCCGGGAATGAGTGCCAGATTCTCCAGCCCGTGCCAGCCCTGTTGCAGGGCGTGACATACCAGCTCGTGCCAGTTTTCACCTGCCGCCACGTGCAGCAGCCAGTGCTCGGACTCCTCGTGCAGCGTGATCCCTTTCAGGCCGTTGTGGACCACCAGACCGGCAAAGTCATCGCAGAACAGGATGTTGCTTCCTCCTCCCAGCACCAGGCGCGGCAAGATGGCCAACTCCGGGTTGGTCCGCAGTTGCGCGAGATCATCCGGCCGGGTCACATCGGCCAGCCAGAGGCAGTGTGCGTCCAGGCCCAGAGTATTGAGGGTCGACAGGGAGGCGTGGGGGGTGAGTTTCATCTGTGTGTTCCGACAAGGACAAGGGCGCAGTTTACCCCAGATCCCCCGGGACAAAAAACCCGGACACTTTTCGGACTCAGGGCTCTGGAGTAGAGTAACCCCTTCATCCCGCTGAGGAAGCATGCATGAACAATCAATTCGCCGTCATCGGCCTGGGCCTGTTTGGCAGCGCCTTGTGCGAAGAGTTGCAGCGCCAGAATGCCGAGGTACTGGCCATCGACATCGACGAGAGCAAGACCCGCCAGATAGCCACCCTCTGCAACCACGTCATCGTGGCCGATGCCACCGACGAGGCCACGGTCGCCGAACTGGGCCTGGCGAATTTCGACATCGTCTTTGTCGCCATCGGCGACAACCTGGAGACCAGCATCCTGACCACGCTGGTGCTGAAAGAGGCGGGCGTGAAGAAGGTCTGGGTCAAGGCCCGCGACAAGTTCCACGCCAAGATCCTGCAGAAGGTAGGCGCGGACAAGGTGATCAACCCGGAGTGGGACATGGGCCGCCGGGTGGCCCAGAGCATGCTGGACAACCGGCTGTTCGACTACCTGGAGCTGGGTCACGACATGGTGCTGACCGAGTTCGTGATCGGCTTGCAGCAAAACACCCGCACCCTGGCCGACTTGCGCCTGCTGCAGCAAAGCGATTTCCAGCTGTTGGCCATCAAGCGAGGTGAGGTGCTGCACAACGTCCTGACCGGCAAGATGGAGCTGCAACTCGGTGACATCCTGATCCTGGCCGGCAACAAGCACGCCATCGATCACTGGCTCGACACCCTATGATCAACTGGCGCAGCAACTACGCCTTCACCCTGCATCGGGAAGACAACTCCCGCTGGAGCGAGGCCAAGCTCATCCTGGGCAGTTTCCTCATCATCCTGCTGGTTGGCACCCTGTTTCTGGTCCAGCCCTCCAGCCACAAGGGTGAGGTCACCGTCATCAACGCCCTGTTCACCGCCACCTCCGCCATCAGCGTGACCGGCCTCGGGGTGGTGGATACCGGTACCGCCTTCACCCTGCAGGGGCAGATCATCCTGTTGATATTGATGGAGATTGGTGGTCTCGGCCAGATGACCATGACACTGCTGCTCATCGCCATGTTCAGCAAGCGGGTCGGGCTGCGCCAGCAGGTGCTGGCCAAGGAGGCACTGGGCCAGGAGGGATCCGTCAACATCGTCCAGCTGGTGAAACGCATCGTCCTGTTCGCCCTGATTGCCCAGCTGATCGGCACCGCCATCATGGCCATTCGCTGGGTGCCCGACATGGGCTGGGGTCACGGCCTCTACGTCAGCTTCTTCCACGCGGTGTCGGCTTTCAACAACGCCGGCTTCTCGCTGTTTGCCAACAACCTCATGGACTACCGGGATGACCCCATCATCAGCCTGACCATACCGGCCCTGCTGATCCTGGGGGGGGTAGGCTTCACCGTCATCGTCGACCTGGTGCGCAACCGCCGCTGGCGCAAGCTGAAACTGCACAGCAAGCTGATGCTGCTGATGACCCCTGCCCTGCTGCTGCTGGGGACCCTGATGTTCTGGCTGCTGGAGCACAACAACCCGGGCACCCTGGGCAACGCCTCCTTCGGGAGCCAGTGGCTGGCAGCCTTCTTCCAGTCGGCCACCGCGCGCACGGCGGGCTTCAACACGGTGGATATCGACCAGATGGTACCGGCCTCCCTGCTGTTCATGATGATGCTGATGTTCATCGGTGCCGGGGCAACCTCCACCGGGGGCGGTATCAAGGTCACCACCTTTGCCGTCGTTCTGCTGGCGACCCGGGCGTTTCTGACCAAGCGCCCCCATGTCACCGCCTTCGGCCGCACCCTGTCACCCCAGATAGTGACCCGCTCCCTGGCCATCATCATCGTCAGTACCATGGTGCTGATGCTGGCGATGTTCCTGCTGATGCTCACGGAGTCGCAATCATTCGACAAGATCATGTTCGAGACCATCTCGGCCTTTGCCACCGTGGGACTGTCCACCGGTATCACCGCTTCTCTAAGCGAACCGGGCAAACTGATCCTGGTGCTGGTGATGATCTGCGGCCGTCTGGGGCCCCTCACCCTGGCCATCATGCTGGCCCGCCCGGTGGAGACCCGCATCCGTTATCCGGAAGAGAGCGTCTACACGGGGTAAGCCGCTCCATCCATGCAAAGAGGGGCCACTGGCCCCTCTTCTTATTTTTATGTGATCACGGCGCGCACCAGCCTCAGGCAGCCTTGCCCCTGGTCGTCCCCTTACCAGTGCTCTTTCCAGGGCTCTTCCCCACACGAGCACTCTTGCCCGTGCTCGTGCGGGGGCGTGCGGCGGTGGACCCAGTCCGCTTGCGGCGGGCAAAGCGTTGCTTGCTGTCACCGGGCGCCGCCTTGGGCAGCGCGCTGAAGCTGGCGCCGGAATCCTGCCGCGCCCCCTCGATCAGGCCGTTGAGCTGCTCGGTGAGCGGCCCCATGAACTGCTGGTAGCTGCCGTGACGTTCGGCGATCTGACCCAGACTCTGCTCCCACAGTGCCGTCATGTCCGGTGTCGTGGCGGTCGTGGGCAGCGCCTGGACCAGGGCTCGCCCGGTCGGGGTGGCCTTGATGCTCTTGCCCTGGCGCACCAGGAAGCGGCGCTTGAACAGCAGATCGATGATCCCGGCCCGGGTCGCCTCGGTGCCCAGACCGTCGGTCTCCCGCAGGGTCTTGCGGATCTCGGGATCCTGCACATAACGGGCGATGCCAGTCATGGCGGCAAGCAGGGTGGCATCGGTAAACGGCTTGGGGGGCTGGGTCATCTTCTCCAGCAGTTCCCCCCGCTCGCACAGCAGTTCCTCCCCCTCTTTCAGGGCAGGCAGGGTTCCCGCCTCCTCCTCGTCATCCTCTTCCACTCCGAGCAGCGCCTTCCAGCCCGCCTTGAGGATGCGGCGCGCCTTGGCCTGGAACAGCCCTCCGGCGATGCGCAGCAACACCTTGCTGTCGTTGTACTCGAACGGCGGGTAGAACTGCAGCAGATACTGGCGGGCAATCAGGCCGTACAGCTTCGCCTCGTCAGCCCCCAGGCTCGCCTCGTTCCCCCTCTTCTCGGTGGGAATGATGGCGTGGTGGGCATCCACCTTGCTGTCGTTCCACGCCTTGCTGCGGATCCTGCCATCCGCTTCGGCGACCGCCCTGGCCAGCGCAGGGGCCGTGCTGGCGATGGCCTCCCGCACCTGGCCGGCCCGGTTGAAGTGCTCGCTCGGCAGATGGCGGCTGTCGGATCTGGGATAGGTGATGAGCTTGTGCCGCTCGTAGAGGCTCTGGCAGATATCCAGCACCCGCTTGGCATCCATGCCAAAGCGCTTGGCCGCGTCGATCTGCAGGCTGGAGAGGTTGTAGGGGAGCGGCGCCGCCTGCTTGCGCGCCTGCTCCTCCACCGCCTCCACCCGGGCGGGTTGCCCCTGGATCCGCTCCACCACCTTGGCGGCCAGCGCCCGGTTGAGCACCCGTCCCTCCTCATCCTGCCAGGGCAGACATGCCTCCGATGGCAGCCACCTGGCGGTGAAGCGTTCGTTGCCCTGGGTCAGCAGATGGGCCATCACCTCGTAGAACGGCTTGGGAACGAAGGCCTCGATCTCGAGATCCCGGCGCACCACCAGACCGAGCAAGGGGGTCTGTACCCGACCCACCGACAGCAGTTCGCTGCAGCCCCCCTTGCGGCCAAGCAGGGTATAGGCCCGGGTCATGTTGATGCCATAGAGCCAGTCGGCACGGCTACGGGCCAGCGCCGACACCGCCAGCGGCACGAACTCCTTGTTGTCTCTGAGCTTGTCGAGGGCGCGGCGCACGGCGGGGGGATTGAGATCGCTGATGAGGCAGCGCTGCACCGGTTTGGTCTTGGGATAGCCGAGAAAGTCGATCACCTCGTCCACCAGCAGTTGCCCTTCCCTGTCCGGGTCACCGGCGTTGACCACACAGTCCGCCTGCTTGATGAGCCCCTTGATGACGGCCAGCTGGGCCTTGGTCTTGGGTTTGGCCACCAGCTGCCACTGGGTCGGGACAATGGGGAGGGATTCCATGCGCCACTGCTTGTAGGCGGCATCGTAGGCATCGGGCTCGGCCTGCTCCAGCAGGTGGCCGATGCACCAGGTCACCACGTCTCCCTGCGCCGTCTCGATGAAACCCTCCCCCTTCTTGTGAGGTTTGGGGAGGACATCGGCGATGGCGCGGCCAAGGCTGGGTTTCTCGGCGATAAAGAGTCGCATGATGGATACACCTGAATACTGTATATGTGAACAGTATACAATCCTCTCACCGCAAACCCCAAGCCCCGGGGTGGCGTACTGCCTCCTCGCCTCGGCTTGGGCATCGCCCTCACCACAGCACATCCCGCTCCCACTGGATGGGTAAAGTGAGATTTAAATTCAAAAAATCATGACAAAACAAATAACAAAACCAAAAATCAATTATATGTCGAAATTAAAACCATGACCGAGGTCAACCCTTAGAATCCTGAGACTACTACTATATTGGTAATACCCGAATTCGAAGGACACCGTCACCATGCTTGGAAAACTGTTGAGAAAGACCTGGTTCTGGCTTCTGCTGCTCGGGGCCCTGCTGGGGATCGCCGCACTGGGCGTCACCGTCACCGTGCTGCACAAGACCAGCTCCACCGAGTTCTGCGTCTCCTGCCACTCCATGCAGACCCCGCTCGCCGAATATCAGGGCAGCGTCCACTTCCAGAACGTGAAGGGGATCCGCGCCGAGTGCGCCGACTGCCACATCCCCAGTGAACCCGCCGCCTATCTCTGGACCAAGATCCGCGCCGTGAAGGACATCTATCACGAAGCGATCGGCACCCTCGACACCCCGGAGAAATACGAGGCCCACAAGCTGCGCATGGCCCAGACCGTGTGGGATCAGCTCAAGGCCAATGACTCCGCCACCTGTCGCAGTTGCCACAGCTACGCCGCCATGGACATCCTGGCCCAGCGCCCCAATGCCCGCGCCGAGCACCCGGTCGCCATCAAGGAGGGTCAGACCTGCATCGACTGCCACCGCGGCGTTGCCCACATCATGCCGGACATGAGCGGCCTGGCCGCCGCCGGTGCCAGCGAACTGGCCGCCGCCGCGGCCCAGACCCCGACCACCGTCACCACCCGCTATGCCATCGCCACCACCCCGCTCTATCTGGATGCCGGCGCCAAGACTGACGAAGGCACCCTGATGCCCTCCACCCAGGTGGAAGTGCTGGCCAACGACAACGGCCGCGCCCAGGTGCGCATCGACGGCTGGCAGCAGGACGGGGTGAGCGAGGTGTTCTACGCCGCCCCCGGCAAACGGATCCTGAGCGTGCTGGTCGGCGAAGCCGCCAGAAAAGCCCTCGTGACCGGCAAGAGCGAGACCGACAGCGCCACCAACCTCACCTGGCATCAGGTCAGCCTGACCGCCTGGGTCGATCAGAGCCAGCTCATCGGCGACCAGGGCAAGCTGTGGCAATACGCCTCCACCCTGATGTCCAACAACTGCACCGGCTGTCACGGCCTCACCGCGCTGGATCACTTCAACGCCAACCAGTGGATCGGCGTCATCAAGGGGATGGAGTCCCGTACCTCCCTCACCCCGGAGCAGGCGCGCATGCTCACCCAATACGTGCAGAAACACGCCAGCGACATGAGCGCGGCCCATTAAGGCAGGAACAGAGGACTCTCCCATGACTTTTTTCAATGACCAACAGACCAACCTCTCCCGCCGTACTCTGCTCAAGGGGCTGGGGGCCTGTGCCGCCTTGCCCCTGCTGGCCGGTATCTTCCCGAAAAGCGCCCTGGCCAAGGCCGTCAGCACGGCCCTTGAGCAGTTCCCCACCCTGGTGCCCGCCCAGAAGGGCATCCTGACCGGCGCCCACTGGGGAGCCTTCGAGGCCATCGTCTCCGAGGGCCGCATGGTGCGGGTCCAGCCGGTGGCCGATGACCCAGCGCCGAATGACCTCATCGACATGGCGCCGTTCCAGGTCCACGCCAAGAACCGCATCAAGTACCCCATGGTGCGCAAAAGCTGGCTGGAGCACGGCCCGGGCGCCAGACCGGAGTTGCGCGGTGCCGACGAGTGGGTACGGGTGAGCTGGGAAAAGGCCATCGACTTGGTGGCCGGCGAGATCCAGCGCGTTCAGTCTGATTTCGGCCCGCAGGCGATCCACGCCGGTTCCTACGGCTGGAAGAGTGTCGGCATGTTCCACAACAGCCGCACCCTGCTGCACCGCCTGATGAACCTCTCCGGCGGCTTCACCGGTTATGCCGGTGACTACTCCACCGGCGCGGCTCAGGTGATCATGTCCCACGTGATGGGCTCCATCGAGGTGTACGAACAGCAGACCGCCTGGCCCAACGTGGTGGAAAACGCAGAACTGGTGGTGCTGTGGGGGGTCAATGCTCAGGTGACCCTGAAGAACAGCTGGAACATACCGGATCATGAAGGTCAAGCGGGCTTCAAGGCGCTGAAAGAGAAAGGCACCCGCGTCATCAGCATCGATCCGGTCTACAACGAGACCGCCAAGCTGGTCGGCGCCGAGTGGATTGCCCCGAACGCCTACACCGACGTGGCCATGATGCTGGGGGTGGCCCACACCCTCTACAGCGAGAAGAAGCACGATCAGGCCTTCCTCGATCGCTACACCGTCGGCTTCGACACCTTCCTCGCCTACCTGCTCGGCAAGGAGGACGGCCAGCCCAAGAGCGCCGAGTGGGCGAGCAGCGTCTGCGGCGTCGATGCCAAGGTGATCCGCCAGCTGGCCCTCGACATGGCCGCCAAGCGCACCATGATCATGGCCGGTTGGGGCATGCAGCGTCAGCACCACGGGGAGCAGCCCAACTGGATGCTGGTCACTCTGGCTGCCATGCTGGGCCAGATCGGCCTGCCGGGGGGCGGCTACGGCTTCAGCTACCACTACTCCTCCGGTGGCAGCCCCACCGCCAAGGGCGGCATTCTGGCGGGGATCTCCGCCGGCAACGCACCGAAGAACAGCCCGGCACCGATCCCGGTGGCGCGCATCGCCGACTGCCTCGCCAATCCGGGCAAGACCATCGACTTCAACGGCCGCAAGGTGACCTATCCGGACATCAAGCTGGTCTACGTGGCGGGGGGCAACCCCTTCCACCACCATCAGGACACCAACAACCTGGTCAAGGCGTGGCGCAAGCCGCAGACCGTGATCGTCCACGAGCCCTACTGGACGGCGACTGCCAAACACGCCGACATCGTGCTGCCGGTCACCACCAGCTACGAGCGCAACGACCTGGAGATGGGGGGCGACTACTCCCAGCGCTATGTGTTCCCGATGCACCAGTGCGTGCCGCCCCAGTTTGAAGCCCGCAACGACTTCGACATCTTCAGCGCCATCGCCGCCAAGCTGGGCGTGCAGGAGCAGTACACCGAAGGGAAGGACGAGATGCTGTGGCTCAAGCAGATGTACGACGGCATGGCGGCGCAGGCCCGTGGCGCACGTGTGGCGCTGCCGCCGTTCAACATGTTCTGGGAGGCCAACAACTACATCCGCTTCCCGATCCCGGAGGCCAACCGCCAGTGGATCCGTCACGCCGATTTTCGCGAGAACCCGCTGCTCAACCCGCTCGGTACCCCGTCCGGCAAGATCGAGATCTTCTCCAACACGGTGGCGGGGATGGGTTATGCCGACTGCGCCGGTCATCCCAAGTGGTATGAGCCCAAGGAGTGGGTGAAGAGCGAGGTGGCGGCGCGCTATCCGCTGTCGCTCAACACCTCCCACCCGACCCAGCGGTTGCACTCCCAGCTCGACAACACCCCGCTGCGGGGCAAGTTCGCCATCGCCGATCGGGAGGCCATCCTGATCCATCCGGACGACGCCAAGGCGCGCGGCATCCAGGATGGCGATCTGGTGCGGGCCTTCAACGAGCGCGGCCAGATCCTGGTGGGGGCCCTGATCTCCGCCGATATCCGGCCCGGGGTAGTGCGGGTGTGTGAAGGGGCCTGGTACGATCCGGCCAAGCCGGGCGAAGCGGGCAGCATCTGCAAGAACGGCAACGTCAACTGCCTCACCTTCGACGAGGGCTCGTCCAGTCTGGCCCAGGGCAACTGCGGCCACATGGCCCAATTGCAGATAGAGAAGTATATCGGGCCAGTGCTCGCCAACACGGCGCACGAGGTACCGGCCAACGGCTGAGTAGAGGACTGAGCAACAAAAACGGCGCCATCAAGGCGCCGTTTTCTTATCGCAGTTTGTGGTGTGGTTCAGAATCAGAAGTCACCCTCAACCATATGCTCTTCCGCATACTCCACCCGCCTTGCAGCCAGAGCGCGGACAAGGTGGCTCAGAAGTCTCCTTCCACCATGTACTCTTCGGCACACTCCACCCGCTTTGCAGCCAGAGCGCGGACAAGGTGGCTCAGAAGTCTCCTTCCACCATGTACTCTTCGGCACACTCCACCCGCCTTGCAGCCAGAGCGCGGACAAGGTGGCTCAGAAGTCTCCTTCCACCATGTACTCTTCGGCACACTCCACCCGCCTTGCAGCCAGGGTGCTGGCAAGGGGGATCAGAAGTCGCCCTCAACCATATATTCTTCCGCACACTCGACCAGCTGGGGCCAGAGATCTTCCGGCACCCAGGCCTCGGGGTCATCCTCGTCACCGTCATACTGGCTCCAGAAGAAGGCACGCAACCCGCTTGCGAAGTCGTCGCTCAACTCCGCCAGTTCGGAGAGGGGCCCCAGCCAGGCAATGCGGCGCAGGCCGGAGGCGAGATCGTTGATGGCATCCATCAGGGTGCGATCATCCAGGCTCTGCTCCACCAGCAGGGTGAAGCGCTCGCGGGCGCTCTCGGTCTGATCCTCGTCCAGCTCACCCACGTCGGCCAGCAGGTCGACAAAGTCCTCCAGCAGGAACTGGATCAGGGCATCCCTGTCCTCGAACCACTGGATCTGGGCCCCCTTGGTGCCCAGCACCGAGGCATCGAACGAATCATCGAGATGGCACAAAGCCCAAGGATCGTCAGTCATTGCTACCCTTCCTACACCTGAAACAAGAGACGTATCTTATGCCGGGTGCCGCCCCCTTGCCAGCACGGCGGCACAAAAGGGGCCCCCCGACGGGGCGCCCCATCACTCGACCCTGGCCACCTTGGGCAGGGAGAGGGAAGCGGCGAGCCCCCCCAGCTCGGCCCGCCCCATGATGAGACTGCCGCGATAGGCTTCCGCGAGATCCGAGACGATGTTGAGGCCAAGGCCCGAGCCCGGCACCTTCTCGTCGAGGCGCACCCCCCGCAGCACCGCCTTGGCGATCTGATCCTCGCTCATGCCGGGACCGTCGTCCTCGATGCGCAGGGTGATCCAGCCCCCCAGCTCGGCGCTGGAGATGCGCAGCTCGCTGGCGGACCACTTGAAGGCGTTCTCCAGCAGGTTGCCCACCATCTCGTCGAAGTCCTGCTCCTCCACCCCGACCGCCAGATTGACCGGCACCTGCAAGTCCACCGTCTTGCCGGGATAGAGGCGGGAGAAGGCGCGGCAGATATACTCCACCCGGGCCCGCACCGGGGTCGAGACCCCGAGGATCTTGGCGGCGCCGGTCACCCGCGCCTTGCCGAGGTGATAGTCGATGTGGCGCTGGATCTGGTCGAGCTGCTCGCCGAGGGCGGCCTGATCCTCCGGCGGCAGCTGGGTCACCTGGTTGCGCATGATGCTGAGCGGCGTCTTGAGGGCGTGGGCCAGGTTGCCGGTGTGGGAACGGGCTCGTTGCAACAGCTCGCCATAGTGGTGCAGCAGGCGGTTGATGTCCTCCACCAGCGGCTGGATCTCCAGGGGGTAGCGCAGCCGGAACCCCTCCTGATGACCTTGATGGACGCGGCTCAGCTCGCGACGCAGCAGGTGCAGCGGGCGCAGGCCGTAGAGGATCTGGAACATGAAGCCGAGCACCAGGCCGGTGGCGGCGAAGCCGAGGCCGAGGAACAGGCTGATGCGGGTCTTCTTCAGGGTCTGGGTCAGGGCGCTGCTGTCCTTGGCCATCACCAGGGTGAAGACCCGATCAGACCCCGGCAGCAGCACGGTACGGGTCATGATGAGCAGGGGCTCCTTGTTGGGCCCCTGGCCGACAAAGAGATCCGGATCGCCGAAGGCCGACTTCAGGCCGTGGGCACTCAAATGGGCATCCCACAGGGAGCGGGAGCGACTGACCACCGTCTCCCCCAGCTCCAGTTGCCAGTAGTAGCCGGAGTAGGGCTGGCGATAACGGGGGTCGGCCATAGGCTCGGTGACCACCGGCATGCCGTCCGGCTGGATCTCGAGGCGGGAGAGCAGATCGTAGAGCTGCAGGCGCAGGCCATCGGCCTCCGCCTCCTGCCAGTAGTTGCGCATCATGGTCTGCAGGCTGAAGCCGGTGGCGAACAGGAAGAGACCGCACCAGACCATGGCGATCACCACCAGCCGACCTCGCAGGGTGCGTACCAGCCTCATTCAACCCACCCCGCCATCGGTTGCGAGGGTGTCATTCGTTGATCCGGTAGCCGAGGCCGCGCACCGTCTCGATGAGATCGGCGTGGGTCTTCTTGCGGATGCGGCCGATGAACACCTCCACGGTGTTGGAGTCGCGATCGAAATCCTGGGCATAGATGTGGTCGATCAGCTCGCTGCGGGACACCACCTTGCCCCTGTGCTGCATCAGGTAGCCCAGCACCCGGAACTCGTGGGCGGTGAGCTTGATGGGGGTCCCTTCGTACCACACCTGGGAAGCCGCCATGTCGAGACGCACGCCACCGATCTCGAGGATGGAGCTGGCGTTCCCCGCCGCCCGGCGCACCAGCGCCTGCACCCTGGCCACAAGCTCCGCCACCTGGAAGGGCTTGGTGAGGTAGTCGTCCGCCCCGGCGTTGAGCCCTTCAATCTTCTCGTGCAACTGGCCACGGGCGGTCAGCACCAGCACCGGGGTGTCCATCCCCTTGCTGCGCCACTCCTTCAGTACGCTCAGGCCATCGCGACCGGGCAGGCCGAGATCCAGGATGATCGCGTCATAGGGTTCGGTCTCGCCGAGAAAGCCCGCCTCGTTGCCATCGTGGCAGAGATCGGTGACGAAACCGGACAGACGCAGCTGCTCCGCCAGCTGGCCCGCGAGGATCTTTTCATCTTCAACTATCAGAATGCGCATACATGGGTGTCCAAAACAGGGTTGTGCCGGCACCGGCAACGGTTGGGGGGACGAACCGGACGGCGGCAGGTTCGCGGACTCACGCCGTTACTCCTCTTCCGGGGGCGGGCGCGGAGCGAACAGGCGCTCCAGATGGTGACCCTTGAGCCACACCATCTCCAGATTGTCAGCCCGGTAGCCCACCTTGATGACGCTGTTCTCCTCGTCGATGAGCCTGAGCTCGTAGAGCCAGACGCCATCCTCCTCACCCAGATCGACACGCAGCACGCGCACCGGCAGGCGGGAGGCCACCTCCATCAACTCATGAAAAGGACGGACCCGCCCCTCACTAACCACCTGTTGCAGCAAGGCCTCGTTCGGCTGGGCCGCCTGAACCAGCATCGGCAGCAGCAATCCAAGCAGGGGCAGCGCGCTATTCATGGGTGATTCATCTCTCAAAACCTAACATAATGCCGTTTATAGTGTGCCAGCCATGAATCCGGAATGAATATGATCCCACGCAGTATCCTGCTGATCTTGTGCCTCTTTTCCACCTTTGGCTGGGCGGCGCAGACACGTCTCGACATGGCCGGACTGGTCAAGTTGTTGCTGGCACAAGGGTATCACGACATTCGGGAAGTGGAGCTGGAAGGGGACAAATTCGAGGTCGATACCCTGAATGCCGACGATCAGCGCGTCCAGTTGCAGGTCGATGCCAACACCGGCGAGATCACCAAAAAAGAGGCCGAATAGGCCTCTTTTGCTATGGGCGTGACGGCTGTTGCGCCGCCCCCTTCCCGGCCACTTGCGGGCGCTTGCGCCAGGGGCGCAGCAGCTTTTCCCGACGGGGCCACAGCAGGGCGCAGGCCAGCACCAGATAGATGAGCGGCTCCTGCCACCCGCTCTTGACCGACCACCAGTAGTGTACCGGCACCAGCAGAGCCACCCCGTAGATCCAGTTGTGCAGCTTCTGCCATGCCGGCCCCATGCGACGCAACAGGGCCGGGATCGAGGCGATACTCAGCGCCAGCAACAGCAGCAGCGCCACCATGCCCACCACTATGTAGCTGCGCTTCACCAGCTCGCCGCCAATCAGCCCCCAGTCGAACTGCAGATCCAGCCCCAGCCAGACCATGAAGTGCAGGGACGCCCAAGCGGCGCACCAGAGCCCGAGGGGGCGGCGCAACTTGATGAGCTGCCCCTGGCGCCAGCGCTTGGCGAGCGGCGACACCAGCAGGGTCAGCAACAGCAGGTGAAGGGCCCCCTTGCCAAGGTAATGGGTCAGCCCCTGGACCGGATCCCCCCCCAGCAGCCCGGCTGGCACGGCATAGCCCAGCCAGAGCAGAAAGCCGAGCGAACCAAGGTGCACCAGCGCCCGCAAGCCGTTGACATGGGCTGTTTTCAGTCTCGGCGTCATATTGCAGTTCCCGTCATGTTTTTCCCGCTTCTCATCCCCTCGCCCACCAGGGGAAAAGGGGGCAAGAGATCAGTCGGACAGAGCGTCAGTCTCAATACCATCTACGCAGATCCATCCCCTGATAGAGGGACGCCACCTCGTCGCCGTAGCCATTGAACATCAGGGTCGGCTGGCGCTTGGCCCCGAAGATGCCCCCCTCGCCGATGAAACGCTCGCTCGTCTGGCTCCAGCGCGGGTGATCCACGCTCGGGTTGACGTTGGCGTAGAAGCCATATTCGTTGGGGGCCAGCAGGTTCCAGGTGGTGGGGGGCATCTCCTCCACCAGGCGGATGGAGACGATGCTCTTGATGCTCTTGAAGCCGTATTTCCAGGGCACCACCAGCCGGATGGGTGCCCCGTTCTGGGCGGGCAGGGTCTTGCCATAGAGCCCCATGGCAAGGAAGGAGAGGGGGTGCATGGCCTCGTCGAGGCGCAAGCCCTCCACATAGGGATAATCGATGCCGCCCCCCAGGGCACGGGAGGCCTGCCCCGGCAACTGTTCCGGATCATAGAGCGTCTCGAAGGCCACGAACTTGGCGCGACTGGTGGGCTCGGAACGGCGGATCAGATCCGCCAGCGCAATGCCGCTCCAGGGCAGCACCATGGACCAGGCCTCCACGCAGCGCAGCCGATAAATGCGCTCCTCCAGCGTGCTCTTGTTGATGAGATCCCACACATCCAGGGTGAAGGGTTTGGCCACCTCCCCTTCCACCTTCAGGGTCCAGGGCTCGGGCCTGAGGTAATGGCCGTTGCGGGCCGGGTCCCCCTTGTCGGTCCCCAGCTCGTAGAAATTGTTGTGGGTGGTGGCCTTCTCCTCCGGGGTGAGGATCAATCCCTCTGGCCGGGTCGCGGCACGGATGTCGAGGGGTCTGGTGGGGGCCACGGTGGCCGGCTTGTCCGGTGCGAAGAGATCCAGCAGGCTGGCCTTCACCGGAAACGCCAGGGTGGCGGCACCGACGCCCAGGCCCAGCCCTTTCAGGATGCGGCGACGATCCTGATAGACGGTTTCCGGCGTGACATCCTGTTCGGTGGGGTGATGAGAAGTACGGCGCTTGATCAACATGAAAAAACTCCCGGGACGATGAGGTTGACAACCATAAGACCCGCCCCGGCCGAGTTTTATTTCACACAGAATTACATGAGTTGGTAAAGGGGCAGTGCCTTGGCCATGGTACCGGCCAGGAAGAGCACTACGAACACCAGCAGAGGAACGATCACGTTTGGCACCATCAGACTCACTCCATGAGCAGGACAGGGCCTCTAACTATGGAACAAGGTCTGCGGCGCCTCCAATGAATTTTTTTCGCGAGCGCAAACGTATTCCAGAGTTGCAAAGAGTGATCGGGATCACACACAATCCGGCCCCCGCTTGCTGCCGCTCTACCGCGGAGTAGGCTGCCTCCTTTTCCGGATTCAACCACTGAGAGTCACGCCATGAGCCCACTGTTCGCCATCGCCATCACGACCGGGATCCTCTCCGCCGTCTGGGGTGGACTGGCCGCCGCACTCGGTCTCATCTCCTGGGTCGGCTTCCTCGGCTGCACCAGCTACTTCGCCTCGAGTGGCGGTTACAAGGCGCTGTTGCAGACCCTGCTGTGCAACACCACCGGCATGCTGTGGGCACTCCTGCTGATCCACGGGGAGACCTGGTGGGGGGCCGGCATGGCGGGTTATCTGATGACAGGGGTGGTGGCCACCCTGATGTGCGTGCAGGCCAGGCAGCAGTGGCTCGCCTACATTCCCGGCACCTTCGCCGGTTGCTGTGCCACCTTCGGCGCCGCAGGCGAGTGGCGGCTCATTCTGCCCTCCCTCATCATCGGCGCCCTGTTTGGCTATCTGATGAAGGCGAGCGGCCTCTGGCTCTCCCAGAAGACCCTCTCCACCGGCGGCGTCAGCGACCCGGCATAAGCCTGAGCCTGAGCCTGAGCCTGAGCCTGAGCCTGGCAAGGTAACCGATTCGGTCGGAAACCAGAGGGGCGGCCCGTCATCGACGGCCGCCCCTCTGTCATTTATCCCTTCGACTTGAAATTTGCCGCCTCGATGCCGTGCCGATTCAATAGCTTGTAGAAGTCGGTGCGGTTTCTCCCCGCCATGTTGGCCGCCAGGGTCACGTTCCCCTCCGTGGTGCGCAGCAGCCGGATCAGATACTCCTTCTCGAACTCGGCCCGCGCCTCGTTGAACGAGGGAATACCGCCACCGCCGCCACTCAGGGCCGACTCCACCATCGCCGCGCCTATCACCGGGCTGCAGCAGAGGCTGGCGAGCTGCTCCACCACCCCGCAGAGCTGGCGCACGTTGCCCGGCCAGGCCGCGGCGGCCAGCAGGGCCAGCGCCTCCGGCGAGAAGCCGAGGGCGGCGCAATCGGGGTGACGGTTGCGGTAATCGTCCAGCGCCTGACGGGCCAGCAGGGGGATGTCCTCGCTGCGGGCGCTCAGCGGCGGCAGGGTGATGTTGGCCACGTTGAGGCGGTAGAAGAGATCCTCGCGAAAACGCCCCTCTTCCATGGCGGTCACCAGATCCTGATGGCTGGAGCTGATGACCCGCACCTCGGGGGTACCCTGACCATACTCCGCCAGCACCTGGAGCAACTTGGTCTGGAGTGACTCCGACAGATCTCCTATCTCGTCGAGGAAGAGGGTGCCGCCTTTGGCCTCGGCAAACAGGCCGGACTGGCCATCCTCGCCAAACAGCTGCAAGTCCAGCACGGGCCAGGGCAGAGCCGCACAGTTGATGGTATGCAGCGGCTTGTCGCGGCGGTGGCTGGCCTGGTGCAGCGCCTGGGTCATCACCCCCTTGCCGGCGCCGGAGGGGCCCAGGATCAGCACGGGCACGTCCATGGTGGCGATGCTGCTCGCCTGGATCAGCAACTGCTCCATCTGCGGGTTGCGGGTCTGGATGAGGGACTGCCACTCCTGCTGCTGCTTCGGACGGGTCAGGCTGAGAGCATGTTCTATGGTGACCAGCAGCTCGTCCTTGTCGATGGGCTTGGTGAGGAAGCTGAACACCCCGGAGCGGGTCGCCTGGATGGCGTCGGGAATGGTGCCGTGGGCGGTCATGATGATCACCGGCATGCCGAGCCACTGGGACTGGATCCGCTCGAACAGCGCCAGCCCGTCCATGCCCCCCATGCGCAGATCGCTCAGCACCAGGTCGGCCCGTTGCTGGCGCAGCCTGTCCAGCGCTCCTTCGGCGCTGTCGGCGGTATCCACCTCGTAACCCTGGCTGCGCAGGCGCATGCTCATCAGCTTGAGCAGGCTGGCATCATCGTCCACCAGCAGAATACGGCTCATGCTCTCACCCCCTCTTGGCGAAAAACGCGGTCATTGCGGCGCGGTCCGGAGCTGTCATGGCTGACCTCCCCCATTGAGCTTACGCTGGTTGAGCTGCTCGTCGATGGCGGAGAGCTGCTCTATCTGCTGGCGTAGACGCTTCACCTCCTGACTCTGATCGTCGCGGCGGCTGTCTCGCACCAGCAGCTCCTCCCCGAGGGCGATCCAGCTGCGCAGGAAGGCCTGGGCATCGAGACCAAGCTCCGGCAACAGAGCCTTCAGCTGATCCAGCCCGGCCCGGCGGCTGGCCACCGATTCGGACGGGTGGGTGTTGACCATGGCCAGGCTGACCCGGCTCTCGAGGTCGGTGGCGCCGGCCAGTCGCTGGCGCTCCTGCATCCGCTGCTGGGGATGGCTGGCCAGCAGCCAGTCCGAGTATTGCAGGCGCACCTGCATCTCCTTGTTGGCAAACTCCATCCGCCTGGCGATCGCCTCCTGGGAAGGCTCGGTGAGGCTGGTAGAAGGCAGCAGGGAACAGCCAGCGAGCAGGCCTATCATCAATACGGGAATCACAAATCGTTTCATCTTGAATGTCACTTCAGATCCTGGTGGGGAGCAGGCACCTGCCCGCTCCTCTCAATATTCGGTGTCAAGGCGCCACCCGCACCTGCGGGGTCGCCGCCACGTCCGTCAGCTCGGGCGCACGTTCAAATCCAGCCGGAAACAGACATCCGCCTGGGCATCCTCGATCAGCCTGAGCTCGCCGCCCAGACTCATGGCAGACTCCCGGGCAATGGAGAGGCCCATGCCGGAGCCTTTCAGCAATCCCTGACGCACTATGCTGCCCTGTTCAAAGGGCTCGAAGATGCGCTCCCGCTCGTCTGGCGGGATGACAGGCCCTTCGTTGGCCACCTCCAGCCAGCCGCCGCCCGCTCCCGCCCCGGCGCGGATCCAGATCTGTCCGCCCCTGGCGCCATAGCTAACTGCGTTGGAAAAGAGATTGTCGAGGATGAGTCGCAGGCGGTAGGGCTCTGCCCGCAGGCTGATGGGCTCGGGCGGCAAGTGTACACTGATTTGCTTGGATTCCAGCGCGAGCCGGTACTCTTCGGACAAGTCTGACAACAAGGGCGCCAGGGGCACCTCGGACAGGGTGAACACCTCCTGCTGGCTGAGGCGATTGAAGTCGAGCAGCCGCTCGATCAGGGTCTGCAGACGGCGGCTGTTCTCCTCCAGCATCTGGCAGATCTCCTGCTGATCCCCGTTGAGGGGCCCCACCAGCTGCTCCGAGAGCAGATCAGCCCCCTCCCGCAGCACGGCAAGGGGGGTTTTCAGCTCGTGGGATACGTGGCGCAGGAACTGGTATTTCTGCTGTTCCAGCTCCTTGAGCTTGTCGTGCAGCCAGCTGATCCGCTCCCCCAGCAGCACCAGTTCGGCCGGGCCATCCACCGGGCGCTGATCCGGCTCGACGCCTGCGCCCAGACTCAGGATCCGCGACTCAATCTGACGTACCGGGTGGATGATGAGGTAGGTAAAGAGCAACACCAGCAGCAGGCTGAGCCCGACCACGAAGCCGCTGACCCACCAGATCTGCTGTTTCAGCTCCACGATGGCGCCCCGCATGCGGGTCACGTGATCATCCACCTGGCTGCGGGTGACCACTTCCAGTTGCTGGTTCAGTTCGTTGAAGTCGGTGAAACGGGGGCTGGTCGCCTCCTGCCTGGCCTTGCGCAGATCCTGCAGGCCATCGAGCCAGACCAGCGTCGCCTCGAGATCTCCGTAGACCTCGGCATCCGGAATGGAGTCCTGATGGGTCGCGAGCAGTTCCCGGTAGCGCACCAGCTGCTGCCGATAGCTGGCCAGGATGCGGTCATCACCCAGGACCGCATAGCGGCGCAGGGTGCGCTCCAGATCGATGGCCTGAGTGGAGAGCAGCGTCGCCCGGCGAGTGTCCCGCACCGCACGTTCCATCTCGTCGCTGGTGAGCTGGCCCAGGTGGGAGAGAGCCTGACTGTCGTGCCAGATCATGCCCCCCAGGGGCATCAGCACCAGCACGAAGCCCATCAGTACTACCTGGAGCAGGGAGCGGGGCCGAACCTTGGTCATCTTCTGCGGTCTCGATTCGTCATGGGGGAGCCAGCATATCCGCACTGCCCCAAAAAGCAAAACCGGCCATAAAGCCGGTTTGATTGCTCACCGAGGCCGGATTCACGCCAGGCCGACGGACGCCACACAGATGACAATGATCATGGCAAGGGCCCCTGACGCGGCCAACAGTGCCCATTTCATTTCTACGCTCATGCAAACCTCCTTTCTGCCAATCAGCGTTGGATCACAACAGATAACGACATGTTAATTCATAGTGAATCCCATAACCGTGAGCTGCGTATATATTTCAGACGAGCCCAACCCAAGGAATGGAAAGCATGTTTTACCTCTGTAGCATTGGATCCAATCTCGACCCCGCCCTGCACGTCAGTCAGGTCGTCGCCGAATTGCTGGCCCGCTTTGGTCGCCTTCACCTGAGTTCCGTCATCCAGACCAAACCCGTGGGCATGCATTCGCGCCACGACTTCCTCAACTGCCTGTTCGTCGTCCAGAGCGACCTCTCCCCCGTCCAGCTCAAGGCCGAGTTTGTCACCATGGAGCTGGCCCATGGCCGGGATCGCAGCAACCCCCTGTGCAAGGTGGCGGACAGGCCACTGGACATCGACATACTGGCCTGCGGCGAACGGGATGACTTCGCCGAGGCCGGGGTGGATGCCTACCTGGGGGATCTGCTGGCGGAGATGTATCAGGGCGGCAGTGTGGACTCCGGCAAGGTGACCCTCGGCCTGCCGGGCAGCAAGGTGTTTGCGAAGCAGCGCATCGGCCAGGCCCCCATCCATCTCTGCCAGCAAGACGAGGCCCTGCTTCCCGGCAATGGCCACCCCGGCCCCCCTTCCCGGCACGCCGCCATCCGGCACCCTTGAGCCGTTCACACACATGAGGCGCCCAAAGGCGCCTCATGTCATGGCGGCCCGCCTTGCCCTAGATGACGGCGAGGGCGCGCCCCCCGTCCACCCGGATGCTGGCCCCGGTCATGTAGTCGTTCTTCATCAGCATCTGTACCGCCTGCCAGATGGGCTCCAGACCCCCTTCCCGCGCCAGCGGCGTCTTCGCCAGCACCTGCTGGCGCCAGTCATCCCCGTGCTCGTCGAGAAACAGGATGGGGCCAGGCTCTATGGTGTTGACCCGCACGGCAGGCGCCAGTTCGCGGGCAAAGCTCATGGCCAGGGAATGGGCTCCCGCCTTGGTGGCCACGTAGGCGGCAAACTGGGGCGCCGGGGCATGGATGTAGATATCGGTGATGTGGATGATGCCCCCGTTGGGCTGGCGGGCAAGGGCGGGGGCCAGCGCCCGGTTGAGCTGGAAGGGAGCCGCCATGTGTACCCGGTAGAACTGATCAAACTGGGCCAGCTGCACCGCAGGATCCGCCGCCTGGGGCTCGAAGGCGGAGGCATTGTGGATGATCAGGGCAAGATCCTCATGGGCCGCCAGCGCCGTCACCACGGCGCCAACCTCCTCTTCCCGGGTAAAGTCCGCCTGTACCAGTTCGACGCCCACGTCTCGCAGACGATCCAGCTCGGGCCGTTCGCTGCGATAGCTGCCCGTCACCTGCCAGCCAGCGGCCACCAGCTGCTCGCACAGATAGAATCCCAGGCGACGGCCACAGCCCGTTACCAATGCACGCATACACTCTCCTTGTGGTTGTCGCCCTCCCCGATCCATGCAGGATCGCACGGAGGGCCCATTCATCGGCCATGACCTATCGATGTCCGAGGCAAAACCCATCCTGATTACCCATGATTAGCAGTCAGTTACCACGAACTATACTGATCTTACGTACAGTTATCGAGGTGCGAGATCA
>NZ_JAPDBQ010000060.1:0-23740 GCF_027705325.1 Aeromonas sp. QDB18 | reverse complement strand
TCCGGAACCAGTGATTGGTTCCGGATTGTCCTACAGCAGAAGGATCGGTCAATGGATCCTTAACTGATCAGCATTGCACCTGGAGGGGGCGCCTGGAAAGGTCAAACCTTGCGGTTTGCAGACCAACGGAACCAAAGATCACACACTTCACACTCAGCACTGCTGTGGGGGCAGGGCTCAACCCTGCCACTTGCCTCCTTCCACTATCACGTCGTTGGGATCGGTATCGGCGCTCAGCTTGTCGCGCACATACTGGTCGTAGAGTTTGAGCAGGTACTTCTCTTCCCCCAGCTTGGCGAGACGGTCGTTGACCCAGTCACGCAGCTCGATATTGCCCTTCTTCACCGCCGGGGCGATGGGGTCTTCCGAGCCCAGCTTCTCGGGCAGCACCCGATAGCCCGGGTTCTCCTTGGCCCAGCTGAACAGCACCAGGTTGTCCTTGGCATAGGCATCGCCGCGGCCCTGGGCCAGGGCCTGCAGGGATTCGGTGTTCTTCTCGAACTTGAGCACCTTCCAGTCCGGGTGGTTGCGGGTCAGCCAGATGTCGGCCGTGGTGCCGGTGGTGACGATAAGCCGCTTGCTTGCCAGATCGTCGAGCTTCTTGGCGTCGCTGCCTTCCGGCACCAGCACCTGCACCGCGACCTTGAGGTTCGGGTTGGTGAAGTCCACCACCTGCCGCCGCTCCGGGGTCACCGTCATGTTGGCGAGGATCAGATCCACCTTGTCGCTCTGCAGGAAGGGAATGCGACTGGCTGGCTCCACCGCCACGAACTCGACCTTGTTCTCGTCCCCCAGCAGATCCTTGGCGAAGCGGCGGCCGAGATCGGTGTCAAAGCCGACGTAGTTTCCTTTCTCGTCCACATAGCCAAACGGCGGCTTGTCGGTGAAGACGCCGACGATGAGCTTGTCCCGCGCCTTGATCTTGGCGAGGGAACCGTCTTCTGCCTGGGCGGCGCCGCTGGCGAGGCCCAGGCCGATGAGGGCGCTAAACAGGACCGAGGTAATTATCTTCATGCTGACTCCTTTCGTTTGCTGACAGTTGTATAAGAAAACTTGGCGAGGAACTGGCGGGCACGCTGGCTCCTGGGATTGTCGAAAAATTGATGGGGGGCGGTCTGCTCCAGGATGTGGCCGCCGTCCATGAAGACGATGCGATCCGCCACCGCCTGGGCGAAGGCCAGCTCGTGGGTGACGATGAGCAGGGTCATGCCGCTGCCGGCGAGATCCCGGATCACCTCCAGCACCTCCTGTACCATCTCGGGATCCAGCGCAGCGGTCACCTCGTCAAACAGCATCACCTGCGGGTTCATGCACAGGGCCCGCACGATGGCGATGCGCTGCTGCTGCTGGCCGCCGGAGAGCTGGCGTGGATAGTCGTGGCGCCGCTCCCACAGGCCGATGCGGGTCAGCAGCTGCTCCGCCTGCAGCAGGGCCTCGGCCCGCTCCCGCTTCTGCACCTGCACAGGGCCGAGCAGCACGTTCTCCAGCACCGTCAGGTTGGGGAAGAGGTGATAGCTCTGGAACACCATGCCGATGCGCTGGCGTACCCGCTGCCAGTCGGTGCTGGCATCCAGCCGCTCTCCGTCGAAGCGAATATCGCCCCCCTGAATGGGTTCGAGCCCGTTGAGGGTGCGCAGCAGTGTGCTCTTGCCGCAGCCGCTCGGCCCCAGGATGACGATCACTTCCCCTGGGTTCACCGTGAGGCTGACCCCGTCCAGTACCCGGTGTTGGCCGAATTGTTTGCTGACAGCATTGAGCTCAAGCAGAGGTGTCATACCGCATTACCCCATTGTTGCTCCAGCCGGCGCGAGGCGAGCGAGAGCGGATAGCAGACCAGAAAAAAGAACAGGAACAGCAGGCCGTAGATAAGCAGCGAGCCATAGGTGCGCTCGATGATCTGCTGGCCCACCTTGATCACCTCCACCACCCCGATCAGCACCGCCAGCGAGCTGGTCTTGATGATGCGGGTGTAGATGTTGATGGTCGGCGGCGTCAGCCGTTGCAGCGCCTGGGGCAGCAGCACGTGGCGATAGAGCTGCCAGCGGGAGAGCCCGAGCGCCAGCCCGGCCTCCTGCTGACCGCGGGCGAGGGATCCCAGGCCGCCGCGCACCACCTCCCCTACCTCGCTCGACCCCCACAGGGCCAGCACCAGCACGGCGCACCAGAAGGCCGGAATATCGAGGCCGAAGAAGATCGGCAGCCCGAAGAAGAAGAGGTAGAGCCAGACCAGCACGGGCACCACCCGAAACAGCTCCAGATAGACCCGCAGCACTCCCCGAGTCAGCCTTCCCCCCTGCTGGGCCAGCACGCCGTAACCGACCCCGCCCAGGGTGGCGAACAGGATGGCGAGCAGCGAGATGGCGAGGGTCTGACCCGCGCCCACCGCCAGCAGCGGCAGCGCCTGCGCCAACTGCTCAGTGACCGGACTGGCCATAGTGATCCCTCCTTTCCTCTGCATCGGTGACGAGTGAAGGTGACAGCAGGAAAATAGCTGCTTGTATCAGCGATTCAGTGACCGAACTGACCATGTTGCAGCCTCCTTTCAACGACGCGCAGGGCGAGGGAGAGCGGCAGAAAGATCAGCACGCACATCAAGGTCAGTACCGCCAGCATCTCGTAGGTCTTGTAGTAGAGGGCGATGTAGTTCTTGGTGGTGTAGAGGAGCTCGGGCACCGCCACCGCCGAGGCCACCGTGGTCTCTTTGAGCAGAAAGATGAAGTTGGCAAACAGCGCCGGCAGGCTGGCGAGCCAGGCCTGGGGCAGCTGCACGTGGCGTAGCAACTGCCAGCGGGAGAGGCCGATGGCCCGGCCTGCTTCCAGCTGGCTGGGGGGGATTGCCTGAACGCCTGCCCGCAGCGCCTCGGTCAGGTAACCGCCGCCGAGGAAGGTCATGGCGATCACTGCCGTGGCAAAGCCGGAGAGCGAGATGCCGAGCGCCGGCAGCCCGAAGTAGAGAAAGAACAGCTGGATCAAGAGCGGCGTGTTGCGGGCCAGCTCCACATAGGCGCGGATCACCCCGTTCAGCCAGGGCTTGTGCAGGCTTTGCAGGGTCACATTGAGCAGCGCCACAGTGAGCGAGGTGAGGATCACTAGGATGCCGAGCTGCAGGGTGACCCAGACCGATTGGCCGAACGCCGGCAGGGTGGTGAGAACAAAGGACCAGTCGAAGCTCATGCCGGGATCCTCCCGTCGCGGCGCAGCCGCTGGGGCACGACCGTGATGGCGTCAGGGTACTTGATGCCGGCGCCGGTGTTGAGCACCACCACCCGCTCGCCCCCCTGTATCCAGCCCGCTTCCCGCAGCTGGCGGGCGGCGGCGAAGGCGGCCGCCCCTTCCGGGCAGACGAAGCTGCCTTCGCGCGCGGCGAGCTGTCGGATCTTGCGCTGGATGGCGCTATCGTCCACCGCGACGGCGCACCCCTCGGTGCGATAGAGGGCGTCCAGCACCAGAAAGTCCCCCAGCGCCTTGGGCACGTTGATGCCAAAGGCGAGGGTCTGGGAATCGGGCCAGAAGCGCGATTCGCGCTCCCCCTGCTGCCAGGCCTGGACGATGGGGGCGCAGCCGCTCGCCTGCACCGCCACCAGTCGCGGCAGCGGACCTTTGACCCAGCCCAGCTCCTGCAACTCCCGCAGCGCCTTGTAGATGCCGATGAGACCAACTCCGCCGCCGGTGGGGTAGAGGATGACGTCCGGCAGGGTCCAGCCGAGCTGCTCGGCGATCTCCAGCCCCATGGTCTTCTTGCCCTCGATGCGATAGGGCTCCTTGAGGGTGGAGGCATCGAACCGCCCCTGCTCGGCCACCTGGCGACCGGCGTCGCTGATGAGGCCATCCACCAGATAGAGGCGGGCACCGGCCAGCGAGGTTTCCAGTCTTGTGATGGCGGGGGCCGCCTGGGGCATGACTATGGTGCTGCGCAAGCCGGCGCGGGCGCCGTAAAGCGCCCAGGCCGCACCGGCGTTGCCGTTGGTGGGCATGGCGAAGTGGGTGATGCCGAGCTCCCGGGCGCGGGAGACGCCGACCGCGGCGCCGCGGGCCTTGAAAGAACCGGTGGGGATGATGCTCTCATCCTTCATCCAGAGATCCGGAATGCCGATCTGTTTGCCGAAAGCGGGCAGGGGCAGCAGAGGGGTGAAGCCTTCCCCCAGGGTGATCACCTGGGCGGGGTCGCGCACCGGCAGCAGCTCGTGGTAGCGCCACAGGCTGGCGGGGCGCCCCAGCAGAGCGGCCGGGTGCCAGGCCTGTTTCAGGGCCTCGAGGTCGTAACTGGCCAGCAAGGGGGCACCGACCGGACTCAACTGCTGGGGCTGATCGGCATCCACTATCTCGCCGGTCTTGCTGCAACGCAGATGTGATAGGTAGCTGTACGGCATGCTTTATCCTGAATGGCTCACGTTGGCTGGTGTCTTATTCCATCCTGTGACCCAAGGGCCGGATAACAAACAAAATAAAGCGGCAAACTTAAGCGAAAAAATTCATATGGCTCCCCCGTGTCGGCGGGCCACCCTCTGCCACCGGTCGGGGGGTTGGGCCATCCGGCGCGCTTTGTTAACCTGCCCGCTCATTCAAACCGCAGGGAGCCGCCTCGATGCGAGCCATTGTCAGCCTGCTGGCCCTGTCACTGCTCTGTGCGTGCAGCGGCCAGCCAACCAGAGAGGATGCCATGTCAGGGAATACGCGCCTTCACTACCCCGTCACCCGCCAGGGTGAGCAGGTGGATCACTATTTCGGCCAGGCCGTGGCCGACCCCTATCGCTGGCTGGAGGATGATCGCAGCCCCGAGACGGAGGCCTGGGTCAAGGCCCAGAACCGGGTGACTCAGGGTTACCTGGCGCAGATCCCGTATCGCGCCGCCATCAAGGAGAAGCTGGCCGCCTCCTGGAACTACGCCAAGGAGGGGGCGCCGTTTCGCGAGGGGCGCTACCACTACTTCTTCAAGAACGACGGCCTGCAGAACCAGAACGTGCTGTGGCGCCAGCTGGAGGGCAAGCCGGCCGAGGTGTTCCTCGATCCCAATACCCTCAGCCCCGACGGCACCACGGCGCTGGATCAGCTGAGTTTCTCCCGCGATGGCCGCATCCTGGCCTACTCCTTGTCGCTGGCGGGCAGCGACTGGCGCGAGATCCACCTGATGGACGTACAGAGCAAGCAGCCGCTGGAGGCGCCCCTCAAGGACGTGAAGTTCAGCGGCATCAGCTGGCTCGGCAACGAGGGCTTCTTCTACTCGAGCTACGACAAGCCCGACGGCAGCGAGCTGTCGGCCAGGACAGATCAGCACAAGGTCTATTTCCACCGGCTCGGCACGGCGCAGGAGGATGACCGGCTGGTGTTCGGCGCCATCCCGGCCCAGCACCACCGTTACGTGGGGGCAACCGTCACCGAAGATGACCGCTTCCTGCTTATCTCGGCGGCGAACTCCACCTCGGGCAACCGCCTCTATGTGAAGGATCTGAGCCAGGAGAACGCGCCGCTGCTGACGGTGCAGGGGGATCTGGATGCGGACGTGAGCCTGGTGGACAACCAGGGCGGCACCCTTTACCTGCTGACCAACCGGGACGCCCCCAACGGCCGGCTGGTGACGGTGGATGCCGCCAACCCGGGCCCGGCCCACTGGCGGGATCTCATTCCCGAGCGTCAGCAGGTGCTGACGGTACACAGCGGCAGCGGCTATCTGTTCGCCGAGTACATGGTGGATGCCACCGCCCGGGTCGAGCAGTTCGACTACGAGGGCAAGCGGGTGCGCGAGGTGGCGCTGCCCGGCCTTGGCAGCGTCAGTGGCTTCAACGGCAAGCACGACGACCCCGCCCTCTACTTCGGCTTCGAGCACTATGCCCAGCCGCCGACTCTCTACCGGTTCGAGCCCAAGAGCGGCGCCATCAGCCTCTATCGCGCCTCGGCGGCGCCGTTCAAACCGGAGGATTACGTTTCCGAGCAGCGCTTCTACCAGAGCAAGGACGGCACCCGGGTGCCGCTCATCATCAGCTACCGCAAGGGGCTGAAACTCGATGGCAGCAACCCGACCATCCTCTACGGCTATGGCGGCTTCGACGTGAGCCTGACCCCGAGCTTCAGCGTGTCGGTAGCCAACTGGCTGGATCTGGGGGGCGTCTATGCGGTGGCCAACCTGCGCGGGGGCGGCGAGTACGGCCAGGCCTGGCACCTGGCGGGCACCCAGCAGAACAAGCAGAACGTGTTCGACGATTTCATCGCGGCGGCCGAGTACCTCAAGGCCGAGGGCTACACCCGCACCGATCGGCTGGCGATCCGAGGTGGCTCCAACGGCGGTCTGCTGGTGGGGGCCGTGATGACCCAGCGGCCGGATCTGATGCGGGTCGCCCTGCCGGCGGTGGGGGTGCTCGACATGCTGCGCTACCACACCTTCACCGCTGGGGCAGGCTGGGCCTATGACTACGGCACCAGCGCCGACAGCGAGGCGATGTTCGACTACTTGAAGGGCTACTCGCCCCTGCACAACGTCCGGGCCGGGGTCAGCTACCCTTCGACCCTGGTGACCACGGCGGATCACGACGATCGGGTGGTGCCGGCCCACTCCTTCAAGTTTGCCGCCACCCTGCAGGCCGACAATGCCGGCCCCCATCCCCAGCTCATCCGCATCGAGACCAATGCCGGGCACGGGGCGGGCACGCCGGTGGCCAAGCTTATCGAGCAGAGTGCGGACATCTATGCCTTCACCCTGTACGAGATGGGCTACAGGGAGCTGCCGCGTCAGCCTTGATCCGGGCGAGGCGGGCGCCAGCCATCCACTATCATCAGGGCCCTGCGGGGCCCTTTTTATTGCCGCGTGTTTGAACGTGGGCCTGCGACCATCTCTGTCTCGCCACTGGCCCGTTTTGGCAGACGGGCCCCATCTGTCATCCCCCCGGTGGTATAGTCAGCCACAAGATCCGCATTCAAGGAGTCCATCGTGAAGAAGATCATCTACATCCTGCTGGGGTTGGCGCTGGCGGCCGTGGTGGCCATCGCCGCCCTGGTGTCCCTCATCGATCCCAACCAGTTCAAGCCCCAGCTGGTGGAACAGGTGCGCAAGAGCACCGGCCGCGAGCTGGTGATACAAGGGGATATCGGCTGGCGTTTCTGGCCAAGCCTCGGCCTCTCCCTCGAGCAGGTGGCGCTGCGCAACCCCGCCGGCTTTGCCGAGCCCGACCTGGTGCGCTTCACGCGCGGGGAGGCCTCGGTGGGCCTGTTGCCACTGCTCTCCCACAAGCTTGAGATCGGCAAGGTGACCCTGAGTGGCGCCCATCTGTTTATCCAGACCAGGGCTGATGGCAGCTCCAACCTGAGGGATCTGCTCAAGGCCTCCGCCGAGCCCAAGGGGGAGGCGGCCTCCGAGCCTGCCGCAACGACGCCCCCGCCCGCCAGTGACAGACAGCCCTGGCAGATCAGCCTGCAAGGCATCGCGCTGGTGGATGCCAGCGCCCTGGTGCGGGACGACCGCAGCGGTACCGTCTCCCGGCTCGACCGGCTGGATCTCGATCTGGGGCAGTTGACCCCGGGGGAGTGGGTACCGGTGACCCTGGCCGCCAAGGGGGCCCAGGGTGAGCTGGCGTTTGATCTCAAGGGGTCGGCCCAGCTCAAGCTAGCGTCCGATGCCAGCCGCAGCGAGCTGAAAGATGTCGCACTGGCGGGGAGCCTGAGCGAACCGACCCAGCGGCTGGATGCTTTCTCCCTCAAGGCCGACCGGCTGGCACTGGGTCAGTGGAGCAGCCTCACCCTCAGTCTGCAGGGGGCACAGGGGGCAGCGGACAAGCCGGCCCTGGCCGGTACGCTGGAGGGAACTCTCAAGGCGCGGCTCGATGAAAACCGGCAACTGCTGGAGATATCGGATGCCGTGCTGGCCGCCAAGCTCAGCGGCGATGCCCTGCCGCGCCCGCAGATGCAGGTGAAGCTGGCGGGCTTTGCCCGCGCCGAGCTGGGCAAACAGGCCGTCACCCTCAGCAACCTGGTGATGGGGGTGGATGATGCTCTGCTGAGCGGCAACGGCAGCGTGCAGTTGGGCGCCGTGCCCAAGGTGGCGTTCGACCTCAAGGGGGAGAAGCTGGATCTCGACAGTTGGCTCGGTCAGCCGGCCAAGGCGGCGCCTGTGGCTGCCACCTCGGGTGCTGCCGCCCCGGCCGGGGCGCCGGCACAGACCGCCGCACCCGCCGCCAAGGCGCTCTCCACGGCCGAACCGGATCTTACCGCCCTCAAGGCGGTGGACCTGGCGGGCCGGCTGCAACTGGGCAGCTTGCGATTGAAGGGGCTGGATTTGAGCGCCGTCGATCTGCAACTGGCCCTGGCCGGTGGCCAGCTCACCCTCAAGCAGTTCAGCGCCGGCGTGGCCGGCGGTCAGGTGACCGCCAGCGGCGTGCTAGATGCCCGTCAGCAGCCGGCCCGCTATCAGGTGCACAAGCGGGTGCTGGGGGTCGATGTGCGGCCGCTGCTGCAGACCCTGGCCCAGACCGACCTGCTGGAAGGCAAGGGGGATCTGGAGGTCGAGGCGCAGGGCTCAGGACTCTCCGAGCAGGCGCTGCGCAGCCGGATGCAGGGCAAGGTGAGCCTCAGGCTGAGCGACGGTGCCCTGCACGGCATCAACCTGGCGGAGATGATCCGCGAGGCGCGAGCCACCCTGACCGGCAAGGGTGCTGATCAGGTGAAGGAGGTGCGCAAGACCGATTTCAGCGCGCTTACCGCCAGCTTCCGGATTGCCGACGGGGTTGCCAGGAGCGACGACATCCAGCTGTTTGCCCCCGCCCTGCGGGTGAAGGGGCAGGGCCAGACCGCCCTGGTGCCGGAGACCCTCGACTTCCTGTTCCTCACCTCCGTGGTGGAGAGCAGCAAGGGGCAGGGGGGCAAGAGCGTGGACGAGCTCAAGGACATCACCATACCGGTGCGCATCGGCGGCCACTGGCAGGTGCCCAGCTACCGGCTCGACGTGAAGGAGTTGCTCAGCAACAACAAGCTGCTGGAGGAGAAGGCCCGCAAGGAGGCCGAGCGCGGTCTCAAGAAGCTGCTGGGTGACAAGGCCGACAACGAAGGGGTGAAGGGGGTGGCCGACCAGTTGCTCAAGGGCCTGTTCAAATAGCCAGCCTCCCGTTGTTGTCATCAAGAGCCCGCCCCGTGCGCAATGCTGTTCACTTAAGAGAATTTGAGTTCCAGTCCACGTAGTATCAGGGCTAAAAATGAGGGAGGCATGATGCCTCCCTCTTTCTATTGCAAGCCACGCTGGATAAAGGCTGAAGGAACATCGACTGGAAACAGCCTTGCTCCCCCAACTCAAGTCGCATTTATGAATAATTAGTCAAAAATGTGCTTATCTGAACAGCATTGCGCCCCGTGCGGGCTCTTTGCTGTGGTGCCGGGCGTTACGGGACGAGGTGTGGTCGGCAACATGAGGTACTATGCGAAATAGTCTTCGAAACCGGGAATCAGGAGGGTTCATGAACAAACGGGTGCTGATCACCGGCGGCGGCAGAGGCATTGGCGCCGCCACCGCCCGCCATCTGGCGGGGCAGGGCTATCATCTGTGCCTCAACTATCGCCATGACAAGGGCAGTGCCGAGGCGCTGGTGGCCGAGATCCTGGCCTCCCATCCGGTCCGCTGCATCGCGGTGCAGGCCGATGCCGGGGTGGAGGCTGAGGTGGTGCGTCTGTTCGAGGAGATGGACGCGCGGCTCGGCCCCGTCACTCATCTGGTCAACAACGCCGGCAGGTTGCAGCCGCAGATGCGGGTACTGGAGATGAGCGCCGAGCGCATCAACCAGACCCTGACCACCAATGTCACCAGCTGCTTTCTCTGCTGCCGCGAGGCGGTGCGCCGGATGACGGCGGGGGGCGCTATCGTCAATGTCTCCTCGGCCGCAGCCCGGCTGGGTTCGGCGTGGGAGTACGTGGACTATGCCGCCGCCAAGGGGGCCGTCGACGTGCTGACCAGGGGGCTGTCGCTGGAGGTGGCGGCCCAGGGGATCCGGGTCAACGGGGTGCGTCCGGGTTTTATCTACACCGACATGCACGCCGACGGCGGCGAGCCCGGTCGGGTCGACCGGGTGAAAGGGCAGATCCCGCTGCAACGGGGCGGTCAGCCGGCCGAGGTGGCAGCCGCCATCGCCTGGCTGCTGTCTGACGAGGCTTCCTACGTCACCGGCACCTTCATCGACGTGGCCGGCGGGCGCTGACCCCGACCCGATGATAGATACAACAAGGGGCGCCTCGGCGCCCCTTCGGTTTATTCCCCCAGTAGCTGTTGCCAGACCGCCAGCACATGGCCGCGCTCCGGCAGCAGCCTGTCGTCGCCCACCTTGCGGGAGACCTCGGAGAGGTTGAGGCGATGGCCGAGGTTGCGGATCTCCAGATAGGCGTGCTTGAGCCCCTCTGCCTGCTCCAGTGTGAGTACCCCCGCCATCACGCACTCATCGAAGATGCGCACATTGTCTGACCAGCGGGTGAGGGCGTCCGGCTCACCGCAGGCATGGGCCAGCACCAGGTACTGGGCGATGAACTCGATGTCCACCATGCCGCCGGGGGACTGCTTGAGATCGAACTCTCCCTCTCCCGCCTTGAGCAGGTGATCCCGCATCTTCTGGCGCATCTCCCGCACTTCGCGGGCCAGGCTGGGCAGATCCCGCTCCTTGGCCAGCACGTCGCGGCGGATGCGGGCAAATTCGGCGACCACGGCATCATCGCCATAGATGGGACGGGCTCGCACCAGGGCCTGATGCTCCCAGGTCCAGGCTTCCTGCTGCTGGTACTGCTCATAGGCCGACAGCGATGAGACCAGCAGGCCGGCCTCGCCGGAGGGGCGCAGCCGCATGTCGATCTCGTAGAGGATGCCGGACGGAGTGCGGGTGCTGAACAGATGCAGGATCCGCTGGGCCAGGCGCAGGTAGAACTGGCGGCTGTCGATGGGCTTGCGGCCATCGGTGTAACTGTTGGGGTCGCCGCCGTGCAGGAACACCAGATCGAGATCCGAGCCGTAGCCGAGTTCGATGCCCCCCAGCTTGCCGTAGGCCACCACCGCAAAGCCGCGCTGGCCGCTCACCGCCACCTCGGGGGGGACACCGTAGCGTTCGCTCATCTGGGCCCACGCCTGATTGACCACCTCCTCGGTGATCGCCTCCGCCAGCCAGGTGAGGTGGTCGCTCACCTTCATCAGCGGCAGGGCGCCAGCGATGTCGGCCGCCACGATGCGCAACAGCTGCACCTGCTTGAACTGGCGCAGCGCCTCCATCTGCTGCTCCACGTCCTCTTCGGGGATGCGCAGCAGGAACTGGCGCAGCTGGGGCTTGTACTGATCGAGCGGGGTGGGGTGATAGAGGTGCTGGGGATCGAGCAACTCGTCCAGCAGGATGGGGTAGCGGGCCAGCTGCTCGCTCACCAGGTTGCTCTCGTCACACAGGCGTACCAGCTGGCGCAGGGCGGCGGGGTTTTCCGCCAGCAGTTGCAGATAGGCGCTGCGGGTGAAGATGCGGGTCAGCAGGGTGCAGACCCGCTCGAACAGGCGGGCGGGCTCGCGGCTCGCCACCACCAGCCGCAGCAGCTCCGGCATCAGCCAGTCCAGGGCGATACGCCCCTGGGGCCCCACCTGACGGCGCTTGTACTCCTCCTTGAAACGCAGCAGGGCGGCGCAGAGGGGGGCGGGCTCCACCACTCCCTGCGTGGTCAGCAGTTTTTCCAGCTCGGCGGCATCAAGCTCGGTGCGCCAGAGATCGAGCCAGAGCTGTTCCAGGTGGGCGGGGGCCTCCTTCTCTTCCCCCACCACGGCGACGAACTCCTGATGGACGGCGGCCATCTCCTCATCGAGGTGGGCCATGAAGGCGTCCCAGTCGGTAAAGCCGAGGGTGGCGATGAGCCGCTGGCGATCCCGCTCCTCGGTGGGCAGAGTCTGGGTCTGCTGATCGCCGATCTCCTGCAAGATGTTTTCCACCCGGCGCAGGAAGCGATAGGCGGTGAGCAGGCGTTCGCACTGGCTCCCCTCCAGGGCACCCCCCTGGGCGATGGCGGCCAGCGCCTCGGGCAGGTGGCGTACCCGCAGGGCGGGCTCGCGCCCGCCACGGATGAGTTGCAGCGCCTGGGCGATGAACTCCACCTCGCGAATGCCCCCGGCCCCCAGCTTGATGTTGCCCTCCAGTCCCTTGCGGCGCACCTCGGCGGCGATCATCGCCTTCATCTGGCGCAGGCCGTCGATGACGCCGAAGTCGATATAGCGGCGGAACACGAAGGGGCGCAGCAGTTCGGTCAGGGCCATGGCGTGTTCGCACTGGGTGCCCAGCACCCGCGCCTTGACCATGGCGTAGCGCTCCCAGTTGCGGCCGTGATGCTGGTAGTAGTCCTCCATGGCGGCGAAGGAGATGGCGAGCGGCCCCGCATCGCCAAAGGGGCGCAGTCGCATGTCGACCCGGAACACCTGACCATCCTGGGTGGGCTGGTGGAGGGCGTTGATGAGACGCTGCCCCAGCTTGATGAAGAACTGCTGGTTGGCGAGCTCCCGCCGCCCGCCAACGGTGTAGCCGTTCTCGGGGAAGGTGAAGATAAGGTCGATGTCCGAGGAGAAGTTGAGCTCGCCGCCGCCGAGCTTGCCCATCCCGAGGATGAGCAGCGGCTGGGGGTTGCCATCGCCGTCCATGGGGGTGCCCAGCTCGCTGCACTGTTTGGCGTAGAGCCAGTCGCGGGCACCACAGATGAGGGCATCCGCCAGCTTGGTGAGATGGATGAAGCTCTCTTCGACCTCGGACTCCCCGAGCAGCTCGCGCCAGGCGATCACCAGCATGCGGCTGCGGCGGAACTGGCGCAGGATACGCTTGAGCGCCTCCTCGTCCGCGACCTCGGCGAGCAGGGCTGCGAGCTCAGGTTCATAGGCGGGCCAGCGCTCGGCCCGGGTCAGTGCGTCCGATGCCAGGGTCTCGGCCAGCAGCCCCGGCTGCTTGATAAGGGAGTCGGCGACAAAGTCGGAGAGGCCGAGCAGGGTCAGCAGGGTCTGGCGGGTGGGCTCGGGCAGTGCGTCATACTGGGGCGCCAGAGCGAGCAGCCGCTGCCAGTGGCGCAGGGCCTGCTCCTGCAACAAGGGAGAGAAGGCGGAGAAAGAGGGAGAGTGCTGGGCCACGGTTGCCATCCTTGTGGTTGACGAGTCTGCAGGGAGAGTGAAAAGCCGGCTGCCAATCTAGCACTCCCGGGCGCTGGCGTCACAGCGCCGCTGCCCGGAAGGTGATCCGGCGACGGATCTGGCGATCGGCCGGGCTCAGGGACGCCGGTAGATCTCGGGGTCGTAGATTTCCATCAGGCTGCCGGGGCTTCTCGGCGGCACAAAACCGAAACCGGCGTAGAGGCCGTGGGCATCGGAGGTGGCGAGGGAGAGACGGCGCAGCCCTTGCAGCTCCGGGTGGGCGAGGATGGCTGCCACCAGGGCCTTGCTGTGACCGCGCCCGCGATGTTAGGGCAGCACGAAGACGTCGGCGAGATAACCGAAGGTGGCCTTGTCTGTGATGACCCGGGCGAAGGCGACCTGCTGGCCGTCGAGATAGGCTCCGAAGCACAGGGAGTGGTTGATGGCCCGCTGCAGGTTGGCGAGGGGAATGCCGAGACACCAGTAGGCCTCTTCACTGAGGAAACGGTGAATGAGCGGGACGTCGAGGCGCCCCTTGTCGTCGCTTATCTCAAGCGCACGTTCTGTGGTCTGCATCCTGGCTCCTTGCCGTGATGAAAAAAGAAAGGCCCCTAAGGGGGCCTTCCAGTGTACTCAAATCACGACCTCAGGCCAGCCTGAAGGTTTGACAATGGGTGCCAGCATCAGGCCAGCTTGAAGGCCTGGATATGGCTGTCCAGCGTCTGGCTGTGGTGTTCCACCAGTTCGGAGGCATCTTTCAGCTCCCGCAGCACCACGACGGAGCCTTCCACCACCTGTTTGACCTGCTCCAGGTTGGCATTCATCTCCTCGGCCACCGAGCTCTGCTGCTCGGAGGCGGCGGCGATCTGGCGGTTCATGTCGGCCACTCCCTGCACCCGCTGCACTATGGTGTCGAGCTGGGTACCTGCCTGGGTCACCTGCTCCACCCCCTTGTCCGCCTGCTGCACGCTCTCGGCCATCAGGCCGACGGCCTGGCGGGCGTTGCCCTGAAGCTGCTCGATCATCTTCTGGATCTCGACGGTGGCCGCCTGGGCACGGTTCGCGAGTTCGCGCACCTCGGAGGCGACCACGGCAAAACCGCGACCTGCCTCACCGGCGCGGGCGGCCTCGATGGCGGCGTTCAGGGCCAGCAGGTTGGTCTGCTCGGAGATGCTGCGGATGGTGTCCACCACGGATCCGATGCGATCGACTCCGTGCTCCACTTCGTTGACCACGGTGGAGGAGCGCTGGATGTTGCCGGAGAGAGTGTCGATGGTGTTGACGGTAGCCGCCACGCAGCGGCTGCCCTCCTCGGCCAGCTGGCTGGTTCCGGCGGTGGCGTGGGACGCCTGCTCCGCGTGGTTGGCCACTTCTCGAATGGCACCGACCATCTGGCTCATGGCGCTGGCAAGCTGCTCAATCTGGGTGAACTCCTCGTTGATGGCCTCGTTCGCCTCATCCATACAGAGAGTCACCTGGGAGGCGATCTCGTTGAGCTCCTTGCAGGCGGCACGCTGGGTCCCGAACACCTCCTTGAGGTTCTCCTGGGAGTGGGCCACCGCCTTGGCGATGTCGCCGAACTCGTCCCGGGACTTGAGCAGCACGCTGTGGCTGAGATCCTTGTTGGCGAAACGCTCCAGCAGCCCCACCAGGTAGTGGACCTGCTTGACCATGAGGCGGGAGCCGGTGAGCAGCAGCACCACGAAGACGACCCCCATGAGCGCCGTCTCCACCAGCCCGGTCCAGAGCAGGCGATCGGCGATGGTGTTGGCCATGGCGGCATCAATGCCCTCGCTGAGCAGGGTCGCTTCCAGGTTGCTGGCATCGAACCAGAGTTTGGCCAGCAGCAGCAGGGTGCTGAACACCATGAGCAGCACCACCTTGGGCACTAGTCGGATGTTGCTCATGCGCCTCTCCAGCGGGTTCAACTGCATAATTTTTCTCCTTTCAACGTCCATTATTCCTTTGCCGTCATAGCTATCGGCATTATCTTCCTTTTTATTAATTTGCACCGTGCTTAAAGTTGGAAATTGTATGCGATATCACTTAACTCATTTGCGTACCATGGATCTGCTGATGGGGTTTCTCTCCGTGATTTCGGTTTGCCTGGTGGCTGCTCGCTGGCTGGGGCACGGTGAACTGAGCCCCCAGACTTTACAGCTCTTTTATGATGTCGACAGTCTGATCTGCTACTTCTTCCTCGCTCACTTCGCCTATGGCTGGGCGCGCGCCTCCGACAGGATGGCCTTCTTCAAGAGCAACTGGTTCTATCTGCCCGGCAGCCTGCCCATGGTGGAACAACTGCGCTGGGCGCGGCTCATCCAGCTGTGGCGGGTCTACCAGTTGCTCCGGGACAGACCGGATCTGCTGGCCATGTTCCGTCGTGAACGCAACGAAACCACCCTCTCCGGCATTCTCTTCCTCTTCTTCCTGTTGCTGGGGGTCGGCTCCGGCGTCATGTACTGGCTGGAAACGGGACAACCCGGCAGCCAGATCCAGACTCCTTACGATGCCTTCTGGTGGACGCTGGTGACCCTCTCTACCGTGGGATACGGGGATCTGGTGCCCAAGACGGAGGAGGGGCGCTTCGTCGCCAGCCTGCTGATCCTCTTTGGAGTGGGGTTGTTTGGCGCCCTCAGCGGCTTCATGGCCAGCCTGTTCGTCCATCCCGGCAAGACCAACGACGACACTGCGGTGTGGCGACGCCAGCAGAGCGAGCAGCAGGCGCAACTGCTCAAAGAGCTCAAGGCCTTGCGCGCCGAGGTGCAGGCGCTGAAACAGAAGTAGGTGCGACGTCTGGAATGGTCGCGTCGTAAACCGGCGGTGCTGCGAGACAGCTCTCACTCGGGGAGATGGCGCTTTTCTTTGCTTGTCCTTTGACCCGCAGGCGGCTTAACATTCGGCCTGCAACCTAATCCAACGAAGAGAATCGATCGACCATGCGCGCCCTTCTCGGGATCCTGATCTGCTTGTGTGCCCAACAGGCACTGGCCGATACCCGCTATGTTTCAGACAACATCTTTACCTATATCCACAACGGTCCGGGTACCCAGTACCGGATCCTCGGCAGCGTCAAGGCAGGTGAGCCGCTGGAGGTCAAGGCGGTGAACCAGGAGGCCGGATTCACCCAGGTGGTGGACGGTCGTGGCCGCGAGGGCTGGATCAAGAACAGCGAGCTGCAGGGGGAGATCAGCCTGCGTGAACGCCTTCCCCAGGTTCAGAAAGAGCTGGACGAAGCCAAGGCCCGTCTGCTGAACCTCAATGGCGACAACGAGAAACGCTTCGCCGAGAAGGATGGCAAGATAGCCGAGCAGAGCAAGGAGATCGCCAGCCTCAAAGCCCGTCTGGACAGCCAGAGCGCCGAGATGAGCAGCCTCAAGGAACAGAACGACGCCCTGACCCAGAGCTATGACAACCGTGAGCACGACATGCAGATGGACTGGTTCATCCGCGGTGGTGCCATGGTGGGGGGCGGCATCCTGCTCGGGATCCTCCTGCCCATGCTCCCGCGCCGTCGCAAGAGCAGCGAGCGCTGGATGAACTGATCGCCCGGGCGGTCAACAGGATGAAAGGTCGCCAGAGGCGCAATGCTGTTCAGATAAGCACTTTTTTGACTGATTATTCATAAATTGGATTTGAGTTGAGGGGGCAAGGCTGTGTCCAGTCGATCTTCCTCCAGCCTTTATCCAGCGGGGCTTGTAATAGAAAGAGGGAGGCATCATGCCTCCCTCGCTTTTTTGTCCTGATACTACGTGGACTGGAACTCAAATTCTCTTAAGTGAACAGCATTGCGCCAGAGGCGGCCTTTTTCATGGTGTGTCTGGCGAGAAGAGGGCCATGTCGGGGGTCGCCATCGGCCCTTCCCGCTCGTAAGATGAGGCGAACGATCCTGTGCCGCGCGCATTCTCAACAAGAGCCTTCATCATATGTCATCAACTGAACAGGCCTGCTGGTTCGTGCTGGGGGGCGATCACCTCGTCCTGCTGGATGAACAGGGGCGCATTCCAAAAGGGGCCCGCGCCGTTTTGCCCCCCCATCTGCACACCGCCCCCTTCGAGCGCTTCGACGAGTGGGATGGCCTGCCTTGCCATCTGCTGGATCTGGGCACGGAGGCGGAGACCGGGGCCATGGCCCCGCTGCGCCAGCTCATGGTGGCGGGGGACGAAGAGGGCTTTCGCCTCGCAGGACGGGCCTGGCAGCTCGCCACTTTTCGCCGTACCCATCGTTTCTGCGGTGAGTGCGGCGCCCCCATGACCCCGAGGGAAGGGGAGTGGGCCCAGGGGTGTCATCACGGCCATGTCGTCTATCCGCGCATCTCCCCCTGCATCATCGTCGCGGTGCGCAAGGGGCCGGCCATCTTGCTGGCAGCCCACCGCCGTCACTATCAGGCGGATGATCCCATGTATACCGTGCTGGCCGGCTTCGTGGAGGCTGGGGAGAATCTGGAGCAGTGCGTGGCGCGGGAGGTGTTCGAGGAGAGCGGCATCCGGGTGACCAATGTGCGTTACGTGGCGAGCCAGCCCTGGCCCTTCCCCCACAGCCTGATGATGGGCTTCACCGCCGACTACGAGAGCGGCGAGATCCGGGTGCAGGATGACGAACTGGTGGCGGCAGGCTTCTTTGAGGCTGACCGGCTGCCGCGCTTGCCCCCTCATGGCACCATAGCGCGCCGGCTCATCGAACAGTGCCTCGCCGAGGCGCGTTGAGGGAAAACGGGGGCGCTTGTATGCGCCCCCTCACATCTTTGCACTCCTGCGGCGATGTGCGGCGTCAGGGTCGCCCTCAGCCTTGCACAAAGTGGTATCATGTCCGCCATTTTATGCGTGACATGACTCAGGAACTGGGATGAAAGAGCTGAAAAACGATCGATACCTGCGTGCCCTGCTGCGCCAGGAAGTGGACATGACCCCGGTATGGATGATGCGTCAGGCTGGCCGTTATCTGCCGGAATACAAGGCGACCCGCGCCGTTGCGGGGGATTTCATGTCCCTGTGTCGCAACGCCGAGCTGGCCTGTGAAGTCACCCTGCAGCCCCTGCGCCGCTATCCACTCGATGCCGCCATCCTCTTCTCCGACATCCTGACCGTGCCCGATGCCATGGGGCTGGGCCTCTACTTCGAACACGGGGAAGGCCCGCGCTTCGAGCGCCCGATCACCTCCATGGCCGACGTGCAGGCCCTGCCCATCCCGGATCCGGAAGACGAGCTCGGCTACGTGATGAATGCGGTGCGCACCATCCGCCGCGAGCTCAAGGGCGACGTGCCGCTCATCGGCTTCTCCGGCAGCCCCTGGACCCTGGCCACCTACATGGTGGAGGGGGGCAGCTCCAAGGCGTTCACCAAGATCAAGCAGATGATGTATGCAGAGCCGCAGACCCTGCACCTGCTGCTCGACAAGCTGGCGGACAGCGTGATTAGCTATCTCAACGCCCAGATCAGGGCGGGTGCCCAGGCGGTCATGGTGTTCGATACCTGGGGCGGCGTGCTCACCCCGCGGGATTACCGCGACTTTTCCCTGCAGTACATGCACAAGATCGTCGATGGCCTGATCCGTGAACATGAGGGCCGCCGTGTGCCGGTCACCCTGTTCACCAAGAACGGCGGCCAGTGGCTGGAGCAGATCGCCGCCACCGGCTGCGATGCCCTGGGGCTGGACTGGACCACCGACATCGCGGACGCCAAACGCCGGGTGGGCGACAAGGTGGCGCTGCAGGGCAACATGGATCCCTCCATGCTCTACGCCACCCCGGAGCGGATCCGCGAAGAGGTCGCCACCATTCTGGCCGGTTTCGGTCATGGCAACGGCCATGTCTTCAACCTGGGGCACGGCATCCATCAGGATGTGGACCCGGAACATGCTGGCGTGTTCGTCAACGCGGTGCATGAGCTCTCCGCCCGGTACCACGGTCGCTGAGTGCGGCAAACAGCGTGATGAACGGGGCCTGCGGGCCCCGTTTTGCTGTCCGTGACACAGGGGGCTGCATCCTGGTCGCGGCTCGGGTTACACTGCACCCCCATGTTGGCAGTCGTGGCCGGGATGGGGTCGTTGAGGGGCAGGAGGCTGGATGGAGAAGCGGGCGTGGGATTGGGGCATCGACCTTGGCGGGACCAAGTGCGAGTGCGTGGTGCTAGATGGCGACGAGGTGTTGCTGCGCCACCGCATTCCCACTGAACGGCGCGGCGGCTACCAGCACATGCTGGGCCAGATCGCCAAACTGGTGGACGAGTGTGCCGCCAAACTCGGTCAGCGTCCTGCACTCATCGGCATGGGGACGCCAGGGGCCCGGGACCCCCAGACCGGGCTGCTGAAAAACAGCAACACCACCGAGTTCAACGGCAAGCCGCTCAAGGAAGATCTTGAGCGCAGGCTGGGCGTCCCCGTGCTCATCGCCAACGACGCCAACTGTTTTGCCCTGGCGGAAACCCATCTGGGGGCGGTGCGCCAGCAGCATCCCGATGCAAAAGTGGTGTTTGGCATCATCATGGGCACCGGGGTCGGGGCCGGCATCGTCATCAACGGCCAGATCCTCAACGGTCACCACGGCATCGCCGGGGAGTGGGGGCACAACGTCCTGTTGCCGGAGGGGCCAGAGTGCTACTGCGGCAAGCGCGGCTGCGTCGAAACCCTCATCAGCGGCCCGGCGCTGGAGGCCTGGTACGAGGCCAGGACCAAACGCCGTCTCTCGCTCGCCCAGATTGCTGCGGCCAGTGCCCATGATCATGTCGCCAGGCTCACCATGGACAGGTTGCACCTGCTGTTCGGCCAGGCCCTCGCCAACGTGATCAATATTCTCGATCCGGACGTCATCGTCATCGGTGGCGGCGTGGGCAATGTGCAGAGCCTCTATCGCGCCGGGCGCGAAACGGTATTGCCCCTCCTGTTCAACCCCCGCTTCGCCACCCCCATGATAGCGCCGGCTCTGGGGGACAGCGCCGGGGTATTCGGTGCCGCACTGCTGGCCCGCGGCGTCTTTCGCGAGGCACTGCTCTCGTGAGTCGCCCCTTCCTCCCATCCCTTTGTCGCAGCTAAGGACACAACGTTTCCATGATCAAGATTGCCATCAACGGCTATGGCCGCATCGGCCGCAACGTGCTGCGGGCCCTCTACGAGAGCGGCCGCGACAAGACCATCAAGATAGTGGCCATCAACGAGCTGGCTGCCCCCGAGGCCATGGTGCACCTGACCCGCTTTGACACCAGCCACGGCCGGTTCCGCTATCCGGTACAACTGGCGGGCAACAGCATGCAGGTGGGGGAGGATCTCATCGCCCTGTTTGCCGAGAAGGATCCGTCCAGGCTGCCCTGGCGGGCGCTGGGGGTGGATGTGGTGCTGGACTGCACCGGGGTGTTCGGCTCCCGGGCCGATGCCGAGCTGCATCTGGGGGCGGGAGCGGGCAAGGTGCTCTTCTCCCATCCGGCGGACGCGGACGTGGACGCCACCATCGTCTACGGGGTCAACCACCAGGTGCTGACCGGGCGGGAGCGGATCGTCTCCAACGCCTCCTGTACCACCAACTGCGTGGTCCCCGTCATCGAAACATTGCATCGAGAATTCGAGATAAATTGTGGTACTATTACGACAATTCATTCGGCCATGCACGATCAGCAAGTCATCGATGCCTATCACGGCGACTTGCGCAGAACCCGGGCAGCCAGCCAGTCCATCATCCCGGTGGACACCAAGCTGGCAAAGGGGTTGGAACGTATCCTTCCCCACTTTGCCGGCAAGTTCGAGGCGATCGCGGTACGGGTACCGACCATCAATGTAACCGCCATGGATCTGAGCATTACTGTTCGTAAAAAAGTGACAGTTAGTGACGTAAATCAAGCCCTGCAACGGGCATCCAGAGGTACATTACACGGTATTCTGGACTACACGGAAGAGCCACTGGTCTCCGTAGACTTTAATCATGATGCACACTCCTGCATCATTGATGGTACCCAGACCCGGGTCAGCGATGCCAACCTCGTCAAGATGTTGATGTGGTGCGATAACGAATGGGGCTTCGCCAACCGCATGCTGGATACCACCCAGGCCATGATGGCCGCAGGCTGAGAGTCTGCACCGGGCGCAAGGTTACTGTTTTTTTAACATTACCTGAAAATATATAGAGGACTGAATATGTCTGTTATCAAGATGACCGACCTGGATCTGGCGGGCAAACGCGTTCTGATCCGTGCTGACCTGAACGTGCCGGTAAAAGACGGCAAGGTCACTTCCGATGCACGTATCGTTGCGACTCTGCCGACCATCAAGCTGGCTCTGGAAAAGGGCGCCAAGCTGATGATCACCTCCCACCTGGGTCGTCCGACCGAGGGTGAATACAACGAAGAATTCTCCCTGGCTCCGGTTGTCAACTATCTGAAAGACGCACTGTCCTGCCCGGTTCGTCTGGCCAAAGACTACCTGGATGGCGTAGACGTCGCCGCCGGTGAGCTGGTTGTGCTGGAAAACTGCCGTTTCAACAAAGGCGAGAAGAAGAACACCGAAGAGCTGGCCAAAAAATACGCCGCCCTGTGTGACGTCTTTGTAATGGATGCGTTCGGTACTGCTCACCGTGCCGAAGGCTCCACCTACGGTGTGGCCCAGTTCGCGCCGGTTGCCTGTGCAGGCCCCCTGCTGGCCGGTGAGCTGGAAGCCCTGGGCAAAGCCATGCTCAAGCCCGAGCGCCCCATGGTTGCCATCGTGGGTGGCTCCAAGGTCTCCACCAAGCTGACCGTGCTGGAATCCCTCTCCAAGATCGCTGACCAGCTGGTGGTCGGTGGTGGCATCGCCAACACCTTCATCGCTGCTGCCGGTCACAACGTCGGCAAGTCCCTGTGCGAGCACGACCTGATCGACACCGCCAAGAAACTGGCTGCCGAAACCAACATTCCGGTGACCACCGACGTGGTTGTGGGTAGCGAATTCTCCGAATCCACCCCGGCCACCATCAAGTCCGTGTCCGACGTGACTGACGGCGACATGATCTTCGACATCGGTCCGGATTCCGCCAAGGCCCTGGCCGACATCATCATGAACGCCAAGACCATCCTGTGGAACGGCCCGGTCGGCGTGTTCGAGTTCGACCAGTTCGCTGAAGGCACCAAGGTGATCGCCGAAGCCATCGCCGCTTCCCCGGCCTTCTCCATCGCTGGCGGTGGTGACACCCTGGCTGCCATCGACAAGTTCGGCATCGCCGACAAGGTCTCCTACATCTCCACCGGCGGCGGCGCCTTCCTGGAGTTCGTAGAAGGCAAGGTACTGCCGGCTGTCGCGATTCTCGAAGAGCGCGCCAAAGCCTAATTGACCCGGGACGGGGGGCAAAAGCCTCCCGTTTCGTTTATCATGTGGCCGCTGTGCCGGTTCATGATGAACCCCCCACTTTTTATTAACGGCATACGAGACAGGACGATTAAACATGTCTAAGAAAATTTTCGACTTCGTAAAACCCGGCGTGATCACTGGTGATGACGTTCAGAAAGTGTTCGCCATCGCCAAGGAAAACGGCTTCGCTCTGCCGGCCGTCAACTGCGTCGGTACCGACTCCGTGAACGCCGTGCTGGAAGCTGCTGCCAAGGTCAAAGCCCCGGTTATCGTACAGTTCTCCAACGGTGGTGCCGTGTTCACCGCCGGCAAGGGTCTGAAGCTGGAAGGCCAGCAAGCTGCCATCCTGGGTGCCATCTCCGGTGCCAAGCATGTGCACGCCGTTGCCGAAGCCTACGGTGTACCGGTGATCCTGCACACCGACCACGCCGCCAAGAAGCTGCTGCCGTGGATCGACGGTCTGCTGGACGCGGGCGAGAAGCACTTTGCCGAAACCGGCAAGCCGCTGTTCTCCTCCCACATGCTGGATCTGTCCGAAGAGTCTCTGGAAGAGAACATCGACATCTGCTGCGAGTACCTGACCCGCATGGCCAAGATGAACATGACTCTGGAGCTGGAACTGGGCTGCACCGGCGGTGAAGAAGACGGCGTGGACAACAGCCACCTGGACCAATCCTCCCTGTACACCCAGCCGGAAGACGTGGCCTACGCCTACGAGCGTCTGTCCAAGATCAGCCCGCGCTTCACCATCGCTGCCTCCTTCGGCAACGTGCACGGTGTGTACAAGCCGGGTAACGTCAAGCTGACTCCGAAGATCCTGGACAACTCCCAGAAGTACGTCTCCGAGAAGTTCGGTCTGCCTGCCAAGTCCCTGGACTTCGTGTTCCACGGTGGCTCCGGCTCTACCCTGGAAGAGATCCGCGAATCCATCTCCTACGGCGTGGTGAAGATGAACATCGACACCGACACCCAGTGGGCGACCTGGGAAGGCGTGCTGAACTTCTACAAGTCCAACGAAGCCTACCTGCAAGGCCAGCTGGGCAACCCGGAAGGTGCCGACAAGCCGAACAAGAAGTTCTACGATCCGCGCGTATGGCTGCGTGCCGGTCAGACTTCCATGATCGCGCGTCTGGAGAAGGCCTTCTCCGACCTGAACGCCATCGACGTACTGTAATTCGCAGCACCTTGATTGCATGAAAAGGCGCCCTTCGGGGCGCCTTTTGCATTTCTGTGATCCTGATGGGCTGGATTGGGGATGGGGGGCTGATACCAATCGGATTAAACATTAGGTCAGTTTTATCCAATCTCGGCTACAAAGTGACATCACCCGCTCCACATCGG
>NZ_JAPDBQ010000059.1:0-23820 GCF_027705325.1 Aeromonas sp. QDB18 | reverse complement strand
AAGCAGCGAAAATCGATACAGAACAGGACCTTAGAAGGAATTTCAAATGAAGTGTTTTCTTAAGGTCCTGTATATGAGGATCGCCAAGATATGAAAACAAATGGTATATATTCATCTAGGAATTGAAGAGGATTCATATCATGTTGCTGGAACAGCTTGCACGCATAGACCTTAATCTGTTGATAATCCTGCAAGTCTTGCTAGAAGAGCGCAACGGCAGCCGGGCTGCACGCCGTTTGCACCTGAGCCAGTCCGCCGTCAGCAAGGCCCTCGGGCGGTTGCGGGAGACCTTTGACGATCCCCTGTTCGTGCGCTCGGCCTACGGGATGGATCCCACTCCCCGCGCCCTGGATCTCCAGCAGCAACTGCAGCCCATACTGCTCTCCCTGGACAACCTGATCCAGCCGCCGGACTTCGATCCCGCCAGCACGGAGCGGGAGTTCGTCATCGCCAGCATGGACAGCGCCTTCACCCTGTTTGCCCCCCTCTACCTGAGCGAACTGAAGCGTCAGGCCCCTGGCATCCGCCTGCGCTACGAGGAGTAGACCGAACACAGCCTGACCGAGATGAGCCAGGGCCAGGTGGATATCGCCTTCACGGTGCGGGAGAACTGCATCAATTCGGATTTTCGCCTCGACACCCTGCCCAACGCCATCTGCCAGCGGTTGCTCACCATCGACGATCTCACCTGCCTGGTGCAGCGGGATCACCCTGCCTTGCAGGAGCCCGAGTGGGATCTCGCCCGTTACCTCGCCTACCCCCATGTGCAGACCTACTGCGAGGGGCGGGATCGCTGGATGCTGGATCACAAGCTGGCGGAGCAGGATCTCTATCGCCGGATCGAGGCGACCGTGCCCTCCTTCGAGGCGGCCCTGCGCATGGGCATGCACTCGGACATGATAGTGACCCTCTCCCGCCTCTACGCCCGCCACGCCACCCAGGTCTACCCCCTGGTGCCGCTGCCGCTGCCCATCGCCCTGGACAGCATCTCCCACCTGCTCATCTGGCATCAGCGCCACGAGGAGGATCCGGGCCATCGCTGGCTGCGGGAGACCCTGCTCGCCCTCATCATGGGCAAGCTGGAAACCTCGGCGGACGGCCCGGCCGCTGCCGCCTGACGCGCAAAAAAAAACGGGGCTCAAGAAGCCCCGTTTCACGTTGACATCAGCATTCGCCCCGTCAGTTCTGACCCGTCACCGCCAGATAGTGGTGTACCCCGTCCAGCAGCATCTGTACCGAGATCATCACCAGCAGCATGCCCATCAGCCGCTCCACCGCGGTGAGTCCTCGCTCACCCAGCAGCTTGTTGAACAGCTCGTAGAACATCAGGATCACGGCGCTGGCCCCCCAGGCCATCAGCAGGGCCAATGACCAGTCCACCATCCGGGTCGGCTCCTGGTTGGCCAGAAGCAGCAGGGAAGCCAGGATGGAGGGGCCCGCAATCATGGGGATGGCCATGGGCACCAGGAAGGGCTCCTCCCCCGCCGCCAGCCCGGTCACGCCACCGGGGCTCGGGAAGATCATCTTGATGGCGATGAGGAAGAGGATGATGCCCCCCGCGATGCTGACCGCCTCCTGACGCAGGTTGAGGAAGCTCAGGATCTGCTGACCGGCGAACAGGAAGCCCATCATGATCACCAGTGAAAACAACAGCTCCCGCAGCATTACCTTGCGTCGACGCTTGGGGTCGACATGGCGCAGGATGGAGAGGAAGACCGGCAGGTTGCCCAGCGGATCCATGATCAGAAACAGCATGACGGCAGCGGAGAATGTGTCCATAGAGCGCCCGGGCAGAACCTTTCAACAAGAGGGGAAGGAGGGCGAAATATAACAAAGGTGGCGGGATTCGGCGAGCGCCCCACCGCGCTCGCCGCTGGCGATCATCCGTGGTTGCAGATCTTGTCGGCGCGGGTCTGGAACCCTGACTCCGAGTCGATGAACTTGCCGCGCCTGGCCAGGAAGTCGATCAGGGCGTCGGCGTCCATCTCGCTGGCGCTGCAGGTGTGGAACCGGGCCTCGGCACCGAAGCGCGAGGCGATCGCCGCCCTGAGGCTGGCCCGGGTAAACGGACTCTCCTGCTCCAGCATCATCTCCATCACTTCGTGACCGTGTATCGATTGGGACATCTCGAACCTCTTTAATCATCATGTCAGATGACAATTAAAGCCCGAAGCCCGGAGAGGGTTCTTGATATAGGCCAACAAAACGCCTTTTTTAACGCCAGCGGGCTGGTCGTGAGCGCCGCTTTGTCGATAATGTGGCAACCTGACGGGGGGATGGCTACACTGTCGCCCCTTTTTGCCACCGCAGACAGAAAATAAGGACATTGGCGTCATGCTGTTCCATGGATTGGTCTTCAAACCCTGGCGGATCTGGACCCGTCGCCCGCTCTGGTTGAAGACCCTGCTCGGCATGCTGACCGGGATAGGTCTGGGGCTCTGCTTCAGCGAGCAGGCCCTGCTGCTCAAGCCCATCGGCGTCCTGTTCGTCAACACCATCCAGATGCTGATGGTGCCCCTCATCTTCTGTTCCGTCCTGGCAGGCCTCACCGCCCTGCTCAAGGGCAAGCGGCTCGACCGCATCGCCGGCAAGGCCATCGGCTTCTATCTCTGCTCCACCGCCGTCGCCATCTGCATCGGCCTGATGATGGGCTGGCTGCTGGAGCCGGGCATGGGCGCCAATATGGGTCCTTATGAACGGGGCGCCATGGCGCAGCAACCTACCCTGGCCAGCGTGCTGAGCCACCTGGTGCCGCGCAACCCGGTGCAGGCCATGGGCGATGGCAAGATATTGCAGGTGATCGTGTTCGCCGTGGCCCTCGCTCTCGCCCTCAACGCCACCGGACGACGCGGCCGCCCCGCCATCCTGTTCTTTACCTCTCTGGCGGAGGGAATGTTCAAGCTGACCCAGATGGTGATGGCCCTGGCCCCCTATGGCGTCTGCGCCCTGATGGCCTGGATGACCGGCAAGTACGGCGTCAGCCTGCTGTTGCCGCTGCTCAAGGTGATCGGCGCCGTCTACCTCGGCTGCCTGCTCCACGTGCTCGGCGTCTACAGCAGCCTGCTGCTCCTGATGGCGCGCCTCAACCCGTTGCACTACTTCAAGAGCATCGTCGATGCCCAGGCGGTGGCCTTCACCAGCAGTTCAAGCAGCAGCACCCTGCCCATCAGCCTGGCCTGCGCCGAACGCAGGCTCGGGGTCTCCCCCGCCATCACCGCCAAGGTGCTGCCCATCGGCGCCACCATCAACATGGATGGCACCGCCCTCTATCAGGGGGTCACCGCCCTGTTCGTGGCCCAGGCCTTCGGGGTGGATCTGCATCTGGTGGACTACCTGACCATCATCAGCATCGTCACGCTGGCCAGCATCGGCACGGCGGGCACACCCGGTACCGGGCTGATGCTGCTGACCCTGACCCTCACTGCCGTGGGACTGCCGCTGGAAGGGGTGGCGCTCATCGCCGGCATAGACCGGATCCTCGACATGGCGCGCACCACGGTCAACGTCTCCGGCGACATCCTGGTCTCCGTGCTCATCGCCCGCAGCGAGAAGGAGCTGGATCTCGCCACCTACCACGATGCCCATGCGGGGGATGACATCGACTTCACCCTGCGCTGAGGGCGCGAGGGGCGTTCAATGATCCTGGGGATCGTGATGGCAGCGCCAGCAGATATCGAAGTTGGCGCCGTTCTCCTCCCCGCACTGGCCGCACAGCCAGCCGTTGCCCTGGCGCTGCTGGTAGCGCTCGATGATCCGGCCCGCCCGCTGACGATCCCGCTCGTTCACCATCAGGGTCACTTGCAGCAGATCCACCGGCAGCTCCCCGAGCGCACCGGAGAGCCCTTCGCCGCTGAGGCGCACCCTGACTCCCTCTACCTCCAAGGCCCCTTTCAGGGCATGCGCCTCCAGGGAGTGAGAGGCGCGATACAAGTTAATCCACTGATCCATACGTTGTCCTCGAAACCCTTGCCAGTGCCGTCATCACTAGCACTACCATCATTCCAGGGCGAGCATCTTCCGGGAGCGAGATGCCCGATACAGATTCATCCACCGCTCCATACGTTGTCCTCGAAACCCTTGCCAGTGCCGTCATCACCAGCACTACCATCATTCCAGGGCGAGCATCTTCCGGAAGCGAGATGCCCGATACAGATTCATCCACCGCGCCATACGTTGTCCTCGAAACCCTTACAGCAGCTTGTCGATGCCGTAAGCCGGGCCGTTGGCCACCAGAAAATCGATGAATGCCCTCAGCTTGCGCGGCATCAGGCGCCGCTCGGGAAACAGCAGGTAGATGGGTACCCTGGGTTGCTGCCACTCCGGCAGCAAGGAGACCAGCGTCCCGTCCGCCAGCTCATCATGGCACAGCATGGCGGGCAGGGAAGCCAGCCCCAGCCCCGCCTTCGCCGCCTCCCTGGCACAGGTGATGTTGTTGACCTGGAAGCGGGACGGGGGATCCACCAGCACTTCGCGATCATCCAGCTCGAAACACCAGTGCGAGGCGAGGAACCCCGTGCTGACCGCGATCCGCTCGTGATGCACCAGATCGGCGGGCCTCTGGATCACCGGGTGGCGCGCCAGATAGTCCGGGCTGGCGCACAGCAGCCGCTCGGTACTCCAGAGACGCCGCGCCGCCAGGTTGGAGTCGCTCATGTCGCCGACCCGCACGATGGCATCCAGCCCCTCGCTGATGGGATCCACGATGCGGTTGGTCAGCTCCAGCTCCACCTTCATGCCCGGATAGGCTTGCAGGAAGTTCGCCACCAGCCTCCCCACCACCAGCTGTCCCGTCTCGATGGGCACCGCCAGCTTGAGGGTCCCTGTCACCTCCTGCTGGCTGGCACTGAGCATCAGCTCGGCCTGGGCCAGCTCCTCCACCGCCTTGCTGCAGCGTAGATAATATTGTTCACCGGCTTCCGTCAGGGTGAGCTGCCGGGTGGAGCGATAGAGCAGCCGTGCGCCGAGACGCTGCTCCAGCTCGGCGATGCGGCGGCTCACCGTCGCCTTGGTCATGCCCAGCTCCTGGGCAGCGGCGGTAAAGGAGCCCTTGTCGACGATACGAACGAGGATTAAGGCAGCATTCAGGTCCATTGTTTCACCAGTGAAACTGTATATCTCATGAATGGATACTAATCGAAACAGTTGCACGATGTTAGCCTGCCCGCCACAGTTCAGGAAAACCAATATCATGAGTCAACACAAGAAGATCCCCCTGCTGGCCGCCCTGGTGCTAGCCCTGCTCGGCCTGCTGTTTGCCGGTTACTGGTATCTGCATGGCCGCTACTTCGAGAGCACCGACAACGCCTACCTGCAAAGCGAGGTGACCGGCATCGGTTCCAAGCTCTCCGGCTACATCAGCGAAGTACTGGTGACCGACAACCAGGCGGTGAAGGCCGGCCAGCTCATCGCCCGGCTCGACGACCGCGAGTACAGGACCAAGGTGGCGGAGGCCGAGGCCGATCTGCACCTCAACCAGGCGACGGCGGATAACCTCGCCGCCACCCGTATCCAGCAGTTGAGCCTCATCCGCCAGGCCGAGGCAAAAGTCAGCTCGGCCAATGCCGAGCAGGTCCGGGCCCAGCAGCAGGTGCGCCGGGTCAGCCAGCTCAATGAGCGTCACTACAGCTCCCAGGACAGCCTGGACGAGGTGCGCGCCGGCTTGCAGGTCAACCAGGCCCAGGCACTGGAGGCCAAAGCCGCCTTGCAGGCCGCCCGCGAGCGGCTGCTGGTGCTGGATGCCGAAGCCAAGCAGAACCAGGCCAGGCTGGCATTGAGCGAAGCCCAGCTTGAACAAGCCAGGCTGGAACTCGGCTACACCGAGCTGCGAGCCCCGGCTGACGGCATCATCGGCAAGCGCAGCCTGCGGGAAGGGCTCTACGTCCAGTCCGGTATGCAGGTGGCCAGCCTGGTGCCACTGAGCCAGGTGTGGGTCGAGGCCAACTTCAAGGAGACCCAGTTGCAGCACATGCAGCCGGGCCAGAAGGTGGAGGTGATCCTGGATGCCTATCCGGATCAACCGGTCGAGGGGATCATCGACAGCCTCTCTCCGGCCACCGGCGCCAAGTTCGCCCTGCTGCCGCCGGAGAACGCCACCGGCAACTTCACCAAAATCGTGCAGCGGGTACCGGTCAAGATCCGTATCCCGGATCCGGGCGCCCTGGCGGGCAAGCTGCTGCCCGGCCTCTCCACCGAGGTGATCGTCGACACCCGCACCCCTGATCCCGTGGTGGCCGCCCACTGATGGAGGCCATACCACGCCGCAACTGGATCGCGGTCATGGGGGGCCTCATCGGCGCCTTCATGGCCATCCTCGACATCCAGATCACCAACGCCTCCCTGAAAGACATTCAGGGGGCGCTCTCGGCCACCCTGAGCGAGAGCTCCTGGATCTCCACCTCCTATCTGGTGGCGGAGATGATCGCCATTCCGCTGAGCGGCTGGCTGAGCCGGGGACTGAGCGTGCGGCGCTACCTGCTGTGGACCACGGGCGCCTTCATCGTCGCCTCCGTGCTCTGCTCGTTCAGCTGGAACCTCACCAGCATGATCGTCTTTCGGGCGCTGCAGGGCTTTACCGGCGGGGCCCTGATCCCCATGGCCTTCTCCCTCATCGTCAGCCTGCTGCCGCTGCACAAGCGAGCCACCGGCATGGCGCTGTTCGGCCTGTGCGCCACCTTCGCCCCCGCCATCGGCCCGACCCTGGGGGGCTGGCTGACGGAGCAGATGTCCTGGCACTACATCTTCTATCTGAACGTGCCGCCCGGCCTGCTGGTGATGGCCATGCTGGCCCACGGACTGGACAGGAAGCCGGTGGACTGGGAGGTGATCAAGCGGGTGGATCTCATCGGTATCCTCACCATGGCGGTGGGTCTCGGCCTCCTGGAGGTGGTGCTGGAAGAGGGCAACCGGGAGGACTGGTTCGGCTCGAGCTTCATCGTGCGGCTCACCGTCATCTCGGTGGTGGCCCTGGTGTTCTTCGTCATCAGCCAGTTGCTGCGCCGCCACCCCCTGGTCAACCTGCGGCTGCTGCACAACCCGCGCTTCGCCCTGGCCTGCTTCGCCTACCTGGTGCTCGGTATGGGGTTGATGGGCTCCATCTATGTGCTGCCCCTCTACATGACCCAGATCCACAATTACAACGCCCTGGAAATCGGTGAAGTACTGATGTGGATGGGGTTGCCCCAGTTGCTGGTGCTCCCCCTGGTGCCCAAGCTGACCCACAAGATAGATCCGCGCTATCTGGTGAGCTTCGGCTTTCTGGTCTTCGCCATCAGCTGCTTCATGAACGTGAACATGAATGCCGACTACGCCGGGCCCCAGCTGATCCAGTCCCTCATCGTGCGGGCCCTGGGGCAGCCCTTCATCATGGTGCCCCTCTCCCTGGTGGCGACCGCCAGCCTGACGCCGGACGAGATCCCCTCCTCCTCGACCCTGCTCAACGTGCTGCGCAACCTGGGGGGCGCCTTCGGCATCGCCATCATCGCCACCCTGATCGACAACGACACCCGGACTCATGTCAGCCAGATCGGCAGCACCCTGGCCGCCACCAGCATCGAGGGGCAGGCCTATCTGATGCAGTTGGCCCAGACCATGATGGCCCAGGGAGCCGGGCCGGAGCAGGCCCAGTTGCAGGCCCGGGCCATGCTGTCGAACACCATCAGCCGCGAGGCGGCCATCATGGCCTACAACCAGGTGTTCTACGTGATGGGTATCTTCCTGCTCGTCGCCAGCGCCCTGATGCTGCTGCTCAAGCAGCCGGCCCCGAGGGCCCCTGACGCAGAACCGGTCGAGGCGTGAAAGGTGGGGAGCACATAGCAAAACGGGCCAGAAGGCCCGTTTTTCATGGCTGCCCGCCGGTCAGCCCGCCAGGGAGGCGGCGATCAGGAACTGGGCCGCGAAGTAGCTGCTCATGATCCAGGCCGTGGCATGGGGGAAGGGGCGGCGGAATCTGTCCAGCGCCAGCATGCTGTCGGAGAAGAGGAACATCAGCGCCCCCACCAGGGCGGCGGCGCTGCCGGCAGTGAGAGAGGCATGCCAGGCACCGGCGGCCACCCAGGCCATGGCGATGATCACCAGCATGTAGCAGAAGACGGGGATCCTCATCTCGCCGAGCTGGCCCCACAGGAGCCCGAACACCATGCCAGCCACCAGCAACAGCAGCAGGCCGTCCACCAGCTTGAGCACCAGGGGCCCCTGGGCGAAACCGACGATGTAGCAGAGGTGAGCGACAAAAAATGCCGCCAGCCCCTGGATGAAGCGATCCCGTGGCAGCATCAGCAGCACGTCCCCCGCCAGCGACAGGCAGAGACCGAGCAGGATCCAGGCGTGGGAGCCGTTGTGATCGTCGCTCTGGTAACCAAACGCCAGGGCGATGATGAACAGCATGGTCAGGGGTTTGCTGATGTAGAACTGACGGGGGTCTGAGCCGTAAGCCGCGCGGATGTGCCACCAGCCCGATGCGATGATCAAGAAACTCAATAACATGCCCTGCTCCTCACCGGCTGCTCACCCTGGGGCGGCAACCTCTTTAGTGCCCGCAAGAGTAGCAAATTCCCCCGGCCAGTGGCAGAGGCTGAAGCAGATGGCACCCTACACCTAAAGTCTAATTGCCCCCATCCCCGCCCTCGGGCATAAGAGACAGTTCTGGAGGATCACCATGGAAGACGCTATGACCAACTACCTGCCCGCTATCGACATCATGATGTGCCATCTTGGCATCAGCTTTGAACAGGCCTGCGAGCAGCTTGGCCTCAGCCCGCAGGAGCAGCAGACCCTCGACCAACTGCAAAAACAGAAGCAGACCCAGTCCAACTGATGCCCTGGACTGATGGACCGAAGCGGCCGGCATCACAGCCCAGCATAAAAAACGGCGCCCGAAGGCGCCGTTTTTTATTGGGTGATGATCAGGGTCGAGCGACCCGGCGGCGTTGCAGCCAGACCACGGCCCCGAACAGCAGGAAGCCCGGCAGCCACATCAGCTCCTTGGGCCAGCGCTCGGTGGGCGCCTTGACGCTCAGGATCTGCTGATCCATCTCCAGCCCCAGATCGGCGGCCTGGCTGCCGAAGGTGACGGTGTCGATCAGGATCTTGCCGTCCTGCTCATAGGTCTGGATCCCCAGCTTGGCCAGACGGTCCTCACCACTGACGCCCGAAGGCACCGGCAGCAGCACGGTGAAGCGGCGCAACTTGCCCACCGCATCTTCCCCTTCCATGCGCAGGCGCAGGGTGCTTTCGGCCTCCACCTGCCCTATGGTCTGGACCAGCTCGGCCGGGGCGGTGTCGCGATACGGGTCGTGCAGCAGATCCATCCAGAAGCCAGGACGGAACAGGGTGAAAGCCACCAGCAGCAGCAGCACGCTCTCGTACCAGCGGCTCTTCACCAGGAAGAAGCCCTGGGTGGCGGCAGCGAAGATCAGCATGGCGATGGTGGCCACGATGAAGATCAGTACGCCGTGGGCGAAGTCCACGTTGATGAGCAGCAGATCGGTGTTGAAGATGAACAGGAACGGCAGCGCCGCGGTACGCAGGCTATAGTAGAACGCCGTGATCCCGGTCTTGATGGGGTCGCCCTTGGAGACGGCGGCCGCGGCGAACGAGGCCAGCCCCACCGGCGGGGTCACATCCGCCATGATGCCGAAGTAGAAGACGAACAGGTGCACCGCGATGAGCGGCACTATCAGGCCGTTCTGCTGCCCCAGGGTGACGATCACCGGCGCCAGCAGGCTCGATACCACTATGTAGTTGGCGGTGGTCGGCAACCCCATGCCGAGGATCAGGCTCAGCAGCGCGGTGAGGATCAGCATGAGCAGCAGGTTACCCATGGAGAGGAACTCCACCAGATCCGCCAGTACCAGGCCGACGCCGGTCTGGGAGACGGCCCCGACGATGATACCGGCAGTGGCGGTGGCAATGCCGATGCCGATCATGTTGCGGGCACCGGCAATCAGCCCCTCGCGCAGGTCCACCACGCCATCGGTGAAGGAGCCGTAGTCATGCTTGCCGTCGGTGCGCAGCCAGTTCAGCAGTGGTCGCTGGGTCAGCAGGATGATGATGAGCATCACCGAACCCCAGAAGGCCGACAGGCCGGGGGAGAGGCGCTCCACCATCAGACACCACACCAGCACCACCACGGGCAGCAGGAAGTGCAGGCCGGAGAGCAGCACGGCGCGGGTCTCGGGCAGCTCGTCCAGCGGCTTGTCCGGGTCTTCCGCCGGCAGCGGCGCGTTGCTCGCGGCGATCTTCAGCAGTCCGAGATAGGCGACGGCCAGCAGCACGCTGATCCCCGGCAGGGCATAGTCACCCAGTACCGGCTTGAGCCAGCCCAGACCGTAGTAGACCGCCATGGAGAGGCCGCTGATGAGGGCGGCACCGAAGGCGAAGCCGGTCAGGCGACGCAGCCAGGGGCGCGGCTGACGGTTGCCGATGGGCTGCATCCCGAGCTTGAGCGCCTCGAGGTGCACGATGTAGAGCAGGGCGATGTAGGAGATGGCCGCCGGCAGGAAGGCGTGCTTGATGATCTCCACATAGGGGATGCCCACGTATTCCACCATCAGGAAGGCCGCAGCCCCCATGACCGGCGGCATGATCTGGCCGTTGACCGAAGAGGCCACTTCCACCGCGCCGGCCTTCTCCTTGGAGAAACCGACCCGTTTCATCATGGGGATGGTGAAGGTGCCCGTGGTCACCACGTTGGCGATGGAGGAGCCGGAGATGACGCCGGTCAGGGCCGAGGCGACCACAGCCGCCTTGGCCGGGCCGCCGCGCAGGTGACCCAGCAGGCTGAAGGCGAGCTGGATGAAGTAGTGGCCCGCACCGGCGCGCTCGAGCAGGGCGCCAAACAGCACGAACAGGAAGACGAAGCTGGTGGAGACCCCAAGGGCGATGCCGAACACCCCTTCGGTGGTGATCCACTGGTGGTTGGCCAGCGCATGCAGGCTCACCCCGCGGTGGGCCAGCAGGGAAGGCATCCAGGGACCGGCCAGGCTGTAGGCCAGGAAGACGATGGCGATGACCGCCAGGGCCGGGCCCAGGGCGCGGCGGGCCGCTTCCAGCAGGAGCGGGATGCCGACGCAGGCCACCGCGAAGTCCATGGTGGTCAGGTTGCCGGGACGCTGGGCAAGCTCCTGGTACATCACGAACAGATAGCTGGCGACGGCGGCACCGACGAGGCCGAGGGCGATGTCAGCAAGGGGAACCCTGTCTCGCGGCGAGCTGCGCATGGCGGGGAACACCAGGTAGGCGAGCAGGATGGCGAAGGCCAGGTGAATCGAGCGTGTTTCAGTGTCGTTGAGGACGCCGATGCCGAGGGAGAAGGGCAGCGGCGAGGCAATCCAGAGCTGGAACAGGGACCAGATCAGCGCAAGACCCGCGATGATCCAGCTCATGGGGCCGACGGGCAGCCTGGCGCCGACGTCCTGGGCGATCAGCTCCTCGGCCGAGAACGCCTCTTGTTGTTGTGTTTGCTGCATAGTGTGACTCTGTAGGTACTGCAATAAATGAGACTCGCTCCCCCGAAGGAGGAGCGAGTCCGGGGCACATCCGAAGACGCAGCCGGATTACATCCAGCCACGTTCCTTGTAGTAACGCACAGCGCCTTCATGCAGCGGAGCGGAGAGACCCACCTTGATCATGTCGGCTTCCTTCAGATCCGCGAAGGCCGGGTGCAGGCGCTTGAAACGGTCCAGGTTGTCGAACACGGACTTGACCAGCTGGTAGACCACTTCCGGGTCAGCCTTGGCGCTGGTGGAGAGCACCGCCTTGCCACCGATGGACGGAGTCGGGTTCGGGCTGCCCTTGTAGAGACCACCCGGGATCTCGGCCTTGCTGTAGTAGCTCTTCTCGGCCAGCAGCTTGTCGATTTCGGGGCCGGTGACCGGCACCAGCACGGTGTCCGTGGTGGTGGAGGCTTCCTGGATGGCGCCGTTCGGGTGGCCGACGAAGTAGCTCATGGCGTCGATGTTGTTGTCACCCAGGGCAGAGGCCTGCTCGGCGGGTTTCAGTTCGGAAACCAGGCTGAAGGCGGATTTGTCCCAGCCCTTCACGGCCATGATCTCTTCAAAGGTGTCACGCTGACCGGAACCCGGGTTGCCGATGTTGACGCGCTTGCCCTTCAGGTCGTCGAAGCTGGCTACCTTGGCGTCCTTGCGGGCCAGGATGGTGAACACTTCGCTCTGCAGGGAGAAGACGGCGCGGATGTCATCCATCGGACCTTCGGCCTTGAACGGCTCGACGCCCTTCATCGCCTTGTACTGGTGGTCGGACTGCATGATGCCGAAGTTGAATTCGCCGGAGCGGATGCCGTTGACGTTGGCAACACCGCCGCCACTGGCCGGGGCGTTGCACTTGATCTGGTGATCGGCGGCGCCGCGGTTGAGGAAGCGGCAGATGGACTGGCCCGCCACGTAGTAGACGCCGGTCTGACCGCCGGTGCCTATGGTCACGAAGCGCTCCTGCGCTTGCACCGGACCACCAAACGACACACCGACCAGAGCCGCCGACAAGGCGCACGCCAAGGATAATCCTTTCATGTTCTTCATCCTTTTCATTGATTTATTTCACCCGTTTCCCGGGAGAATATGAGACAGACCCGCATCAAGACTGGGTTCGCCTATACGACCTCGTACGAGGAAATGGTCGAGCGGCACGCGCCCTTCCAAAAGCCACCATCATCCTGCGGTGAGATAATCAGCGTCATGCCGATCGGAGGTGATCTGACCAGAAACGGGTCAGTTCAAAAGCATTAACGCTCCGATTAAGCACATAATACCAACATAAATCAAACAAAACAGCAAAATGGCGGATTTAAATAGCGAGAAGTTTGAAGCGGATCATTCATTTCTCAAGGGCAGATTAATTACATGAACTATCAAAGGGAAGCAATAAAAAGCACGCCCAGATTCTTTCGCAACCCTTGACTGGCAAGGATTAGAAACCTGGTCCGTTATATTGCGAAGTGCTTACTGAACAGCATAAACACGACGTTAATGACGCTTTTGTCGCCAAGATGCAAAAACCCCGATCCGGGGCTGCCGGAACGGGGTTTGGTAACAAGCTGATTTCATTTGGGCCCGGCCATCACGCCTTGCTGCCGGCCAGCTCCAGAATGAAGGCGAACTCCAGGGCGATGTCCTCATAGGCCTTGAAACGGCCCGACTTGCCGCCATGACCGGCCTCCATGTCGGTGCTGAGCAGCAACTGGTTGTCGTCCGTCTTCAGCTCACGCAGCTTGGCCACCCACTTGGCCGGCTCCCAGTACTGCACCTGGGAGTCGTGCAGCCCCGTGGTCACCAGCAGATTCGGGTAGGCCTGGGCCTTGACCTGATCGTAGGGGCTGTAGGCCTTCATGTAGTCGTAGTAGCGCTTCTGGTTCGGGTTACCCCACTCGTCATACTCCCCTGTGGTGAGGGGAATGGACTCGTCCAGCATGGTGGTGACCACGTCGACGAAGGGCACCTGGGCCACCACGCCGCGATAGAGCTGGGGCGCCTGGTTGATGACGGCCCCCATCAGCAGGCCGCCGGCGCTGCCTCCCATGGCATAGACCTGATCCCTGGCGCCGTAGCCTTGCGCCACCAACGCCTCGGTCACGTCGATGAAGTCGTTGAAGGTGTTCTGCTTCTTGAGCAGCTTGCCCTCTTCATACCAGGTGCGGCCCAGCTCCTCGCCACCCCGGATATGGGCGATGGCGTAGACGAAGCCCCGGTCCAGCAGGCTCAGGCGTGAGCTGCTGAAGTCCGGGTCCATGCTGGCGCCGTAGGAGCCATAGCCGTAGACCAGCAGGGGATTGGTGCCTGCACCACCCCCTGCCTTCTTGAACTTGTCCTTGCGATAGACCAGCGACACCGGCACGGCCACGCCGTCACGGGCGGTGATCCAGAGCCGCTCGCTGGCATATTGCGCAGGCACGAAGCCCGCCACCGGCTGCTGCTTGAGCAGAGTCCGCTTGCCGCTGTCCATGTCGAGCTCATAGGTGGAGGACGGCGTGGTCATGGAGGAGTAGCCATAGCGCAGGGCGCTGGTGTCCGGCTCCGGGTTGTAGGCAAGCCAGGTGACATAGGCGGGATCGTCGAAGGCGATCTCCTTCTGTTCGCCGCTCTGCCAGTTGACCTGACGCAACCGGGTCAACCCCTGGCTGCGCTCCTCCAGCACCAGCCAGTCCCTGAACAGGGCATAGCTCTCCAGCAGCACGTCCGGATTGGGGGCGATCACCGCCTTCCAGCGATCCACCGGGCTCTCCTTGGTCTCATAGAGGCCGAAGTTCTTGCCGTCCTTGTTGGAGCGCACATAGAAGCGACCGCGGTAGTGATCCAGGCTGTATTCGTGATCCACCTGACGGGGCAGGAACAGGCGTGGCGTCTGGCCCGGCACATTGGCATCAATGAGGCGCGCCTCGCTGGTGGTGGTGCTGGAGAGGGAGATGACGATGAAATCTTCCGAGGTGGTGGCGTAGAGGCTCACATAGAAGGAGTCGTCCTTCTCCTCGTAGACCAGGGTATCCTTCGCGGGATCCGTGCCCAGCTCGTGGCGATAGACCTGGTAGGGCAGCAGGGTCTTGGGGTGCTTGCGCACATAGAAGACCGTCTTGCTGTCGTTGGCCCACACCAGGTTGCCGGAGGTGTTCTCGAGGGTGTCGGCGGCCCAGGCGCCGCTCTCCAGATCGAGGAACTGGATCCTGTATTGACGGCGGGAGAGATAATCTTCCGCCACCGCCAGCCAGCGGTTGTTGCGGCTCACCTCGAGCGCCCCCAGGGCATAGAACTCGTGGCCTTCGGCGCGCTGGTTGCCATCCAGCAGCAGGGCGGGCGCCCCGTCCCCTTCCACCTTGCTGCGGGAGTAGATGGCGTACTCCTTGCCCGGCTCGTAACGGGTCTGATAGCGGTAGCCGTTCTTCACGTAGGGGACAGACTCGTCCTGCTGGGGAATGCGGGCCACCATCTCCTTGTAGAGCTGCTCGCGCAGCGGCTTGATCGGTGCAAGCATGGCCTCGGTGTAGGCATTCTCTGCCTTGAGATAGTCCAGCACCTCGGGCTTCTGCCGCTCGTCGTCACGCAGCCAGTAGTAGTTGTCGACGCGCGTGTCCCCGTGTTTTTTCAGGGTATGGGGGTGCTTGGCAGCCACCGGGGGGACAATGACAGGCTGGGTGGAAGTATCGCGTGTAGGCATGGCGGACTCTTCGTTGGCATGGGAACAGGGCGCAGCAAGCAGGCAAGCCAGCAGCAACCCCCGGGAAAAGGTGAACATGTCGCATCCTTTGCGCTGTCACAGGGCCGCCCCTCCCGCTGGTGCTGCACGCATCCAGACGGCACACCGGCAGGCAGTGGGAAAAGCGTCCCTGAGAAAATAAAAATTGGCGATCAATCTGCCCCTTGTCGCCCGGGGTTGCAAGGGCTCCCCGGACATTCCCCCCCAAATCGACGAAAAAGGGCCGCCATCTCGCGATGGCGGCCCTCCTCCCTGACCGTGAGCGACACGGGTTCGCTCAGGTGTGCCTCACATGATGGAAGTGTGTCTGCTCACGGTCAGCATCCATCAGCCGGGGTAGCTCGACCAGACTTTGGTCGCGCCCTCGTCACTGATGCTCAGCACCTGATAGGGCTGGCCCGGAATATCCATGCCCGGCGCACTCTGGGGCATCCCCGGAATGGTCAGACCGCGGATCGCCGGTTTTTCCTTGAGCAGCTTCTGCACGTCGGCAGCGGGCACATGCCCCTCCACCACATAGCCGTTCACCACCCCGGTGTGGCAGGAGGCCAGCTGCGGGGTGATGCCATGCTGCTGCTTGATCGGGTCAAGCTGCTCGGTTTCCACGACCTTGACCTCAAAGCCGTTCTCTTTCATGTGCTTGATCCAGGTCTTGCAGCAACCGCAATACTGGGACTTGTAGACGGTCATCTGCCCGGTTGCCAGAGCAGAAAAACTGACGGTACCGGCCAGCACGGCCAGTAACAGGGACTTGTACATATCTCACCTCGGTTAAGAAGAAATGCCCGGAAAGGGAAACTCGACTCAGCCGTGGTGACGGGGCGGACGCTCGAGACGCTCCAGGGGCGCCTCCGGCATGAACAGAGAGGGAGAGAGGAATGTCGGCCTGTCGGGCTCAAGCCGGGCAACCGTCAGGCTGTCGCTGGTGAGCACCGTCATGGCGAGCGCCGAGGTGAAGCTGCCGCAGGGCATGGCTTTTTCCAGGGTACGCTCGCTCTGGCTGCAATGGGGCGTCAGGGTACAGAGATCGGTGGCCGCACGGCTGCCAAACGACATCAGCACCAGCACCAGACTCCACAGGGGGAGCCAGCGGCGGGCGCGAGCGAGTTGGCGACGGGTCAGGACCATGAGACGACTCATTGACGAAAGAGGGCCTATGGTAACCCTTGGCCCAGGGGGAGGGTCAACCCCTCCCCCGTCTGCATCAGGGTTGCTGACGGGTGGCCGCCAGCACGATCTCCCGCACGCAGACGTTGGCCGGCTGGTGCCAGGCGTAGAGCACGGCGTCGGCGATCACCTCGGGTGCAATGACGCCTCCCATCTGATCCTTCCAGTCGTGATAGCCCGCCTTGATGCTCTCGTCCGTGGTGTGGCTGAGCAACTCGGTCTCCACCGCGCCCGGAGCAATGGTCACCATCCGCACGCCGACATCGGCCACCTCTTCCCGGATGTTCTCGGTCAGGGCGTGGACAGCGAACTTGGTGGCGCAGTAAGCGGCATGGTTCGGGAAGGTCTTGCGACCGGCGATGGAGCTGATGTTGATGATGGTGCCGCTGCGGCGGGCCTTCATGCCGGCCAGTACCGCATGCACGCCATTCAGAACCCCCATCACGTTGATGTTGAGCATCTGCTGCCACTCGGCTGGATCCTGCACGTCGGCCTGTCCCAGCAGCATGACGCCGGCATTGTTGACAAGACATCCCACCGGGCCGAATTGCGCCTCCGCCTGCGCCACGGCGGCCTTCATGGCGGCGGTGTCGGTGACATCGACCCCGATGCAGAGGGTATCGGGCAGGTTCAGCGCCTGCATGGGCTCGACCCGGCGGGCCAGCAACAGCAGCGGATGGCCGGCGGTGGAGAAGACGCGGGCAATGGCGGCACCGATCCCGGCGGACGCGCCGGTGATCACCACGAGGGACTTGGACATGGAGTTTTCCTTCTGATGCGTTGAAATGGGCGTCAAACAAGGGCTGGCCAGCACGGGACCCAGTCACTATAGTCGCTACATCCATCGGCGATAAATATAGTTTTCCGCTGGTTATCATCTGAATTAACTATGGTATCCCCATGCTGGACCTGAGATTGCTGCGCTTCTTCATCGCCATCTATGAAGAGAAGAACATCACGGCGGCGGCAGCCCGCTGCCACGTGAGCCAACCCTCCCTCTCCGCCGGCCTTCGCCAGCTCGAAGAGAGCCTGGGGGACAGCCTCCTCATCCGGGGCAAGAAGGGGGTGGAAGCGAAGGATCCGGCCCACTATCTCTATCCCCACGCCGTCAAGCTGGTGGAAGAGGCGCGTCGCCTGCCGACTCTGTTTCGCCAGAAGGCGACGCGTGCGAGACTCAACATGGCCATCATGCCCGACCTCAGCCGCCGTCGGCTGGCGGGATTGCTTCGGCGGGTGCAGGGGGTGCTGCCCGAGCTGGATCTCACCCTCTCCGATTACGGCACCCCGGCCGACTGCCGGCTGACCCTGGATGCCCTGCGCCGGGAGGACGAGATCTTCCTGCCGCTCTGGGAAGAGGACTATGTGCTCTGCGTCCCGGTCGACCATCCCCTTGCCAGTCGCGAGAGGATCGAGCTGGCTGAGTTGCAACACCATGATTTCATTGAGTGTCCCCCCTGCGAAGCCCATCAGCAAACCATAGGCCTGCTGGCCTGTGACCGGCTCACCCTCAATCTGGTGGCCAAGGCCGAGAGCAAGGGGCTGGTGATGGCGCTGGTGCTGGCCGGAGTGGGCATCAGCTTCCTGCCCGACGGGCTGGTGGAGGACGAAGCGGGCCTGTGCACCCTGCCCGTGAGCGGCCCCCGGATGTTCCGCCGCATCGGCCTCTGCTACCCCGCCCACCAGACCCTGAATCCGGCGCTGCGCGCACTGATCCCGGAACTGGCGGGCCAGGGAGCTTCTCGATAACGTTTCAGCTCACAGTCTGTCGCATGTGCCGGCAGCAGACCCTCTTCAGGAATCCCATGAAACGCATTCTGGTCATCTTTTCACACCCGGCGCTGCAGAGTTCCCGGGCCAACAAACAACTGCTGCACGCCATCGAGGGGCTGGAGGGGATCACCCTGCACGATCTCTGCCAGCGCTATCCGGACATGTTCATCAACGTGAAACGGGAACAGGCCCTGCTGGCGGAGCACGACATCATCGTCTTCCAGCACCCCTTCTACTGGTACTCCTGCCCGGCCATCATGAAAGAGTGGATGGACCTGGTGCTGGAGTACGGCTATGCCTACGGCCCCGAGGCCCATGCCCTCAACGGCAAGCAGTGGCTCAGCGCCATCACCACGGGGGGCGGCCCCGAATCCTACTGCCGCGCCGGCTACAACCAGCGCCCGCTGCTCGACTTCCTGCTCCCCTTCCAGCAGACCGCACAGCTGTGCGGCATGCGCTGGCTGCCCCCTTTCGTGCTGCACTCTTTCCACAAGCTCGAGGATCCCGAGGCGCTGCGCCGCTGCGGCCAGGACTATCGCCAACTGCTGTGCGCCCTGCGTGACGAACAGCTGACCCCGGCCCAGCTGGCCGAGAGCCCCTATCTGCGCGATCTGCTGGGGGTACTCCCATGACACACACTCGATCCGGGCGCAGGCCCGGCCAGCCCTCACCGGCATTCATCATGTTAAGGAGGAGCCGCTGATGGGACATGGATTGCTGTTTGATGCCCTGATCTACCTCTCGGCGGCGGTGATCGCCGTCCCGCTGGCCAAGCGGTGGGGGCTGGGCTCCGTCCTTGGCTACCTGCTGGCGGGGATCATCATAGGTCCCTTCCTGCTTGGTCTGGTGGGCGAGCAGAAAGACGTGATGCACTTCGCCGAGTTCGGGGTGGTGCTGATGCTGTTTCTGGTCGGTCTGGAGCTGCGCCCGGCCCTGTTGTGGCAACTGAAAGGGCCCATCCTCGGCACCGGTGGTCTGCAGGTACTGCTCACCAGTGTCGCCCTGACCGGGGTGGGTTATCTTTTGGGTCTGCCCTGGCAGCAGGGGCTCGCCATCGGTCTCATTCTTGCGCTCTCCTCCACCGCCATCGTGCTGCAGAGCCTGCAGGAGCGCAAACTGATGCAGAGCGAAAGCGGCCGCTCCGCTTTCGCCGTGCTGCTGTTCCAGGACATCGCCGTCATCCCCATCCTGGCGATCCTGCCGTTGCTGGCCATCGCACCGGTCGCCAGCAGCGGCAGCTCAGAGCTGGCAGGCTGGCAGCACGGCCTGCTGGTGGTGGCCGCCATCGCCGGCATCGTGCTGGGTGGTCATTACCTGATGCGGCCGGTGTTTCGCGCCATCGCCCAGTCCCACATGCGGGAGATCTTCGTCGCTGCCGCCCTGCTGCTGGTGATCGCCATCGCCGTGCTGATGGAATCCGTCGGCCTCTCCCCCGCCCTCGGCTCCTTCCTCGCCGGCGTGGTGCTGGCGGACAGCGAATACCGCCACGAGCTGGAAGCGGACATTGAGCCGTTCAAGGGGTTGCTGCTCGGCCTCTTCTTCATGTCGGTGGGTGCCGGCATCGACTTCAGCCTCTTTGCCGCCCATCCCCTGTTGATCCCGGCACTGGTGATCGGTCTGATGGTGCTCAAGTGGCTGGTGCTGATGGGGCTCGGCTTTGTCATTCGCCTCTCCCCTAACCAGCGCTGGACCTTCGCCCTGGCCCTGGCCCAAGGCGGGGAGTTCGCCTTCGTGCTGTTCTCGTTCGCCGCCCAGAACAAGGTACTGCCGGGCAGCACCATCTCACTGCTGACTCTGGTCGTCGCCCTCTCCATGGCGCTGACACCGCTGCTGCTTATCCTCAACGATCGGGTGATCCAGCCCTGGTTCGACTACCGCAACCAGAGCGACACCCCCGAACACGAACAGCCCGAGCTGGTGGAACACCCGGTCATCATCGCCGGCTTCGGTCGCTTCGGTCAGATAGTGGGGCGTCTGCTCCACGGCCATGGTATTGGCACCACCATACTCGAGCAGGATGCCAGCCAGATAGAGATGCTGAGAAAGTACGGCTACCAGGTGTTTTATGGGGATGCCAGCCGACTCGACCTGCTGCACGCGGCCGGCGCCCACAAGGCCAAACTGCTGGTGCTCTCCCTCAATGACCCGGCCACCTCCCTCGAAGTGATCGAGATGGTGAAAAAGCACTTCCCGCACCTCAGAATACTGGCCCGTGCCCAGGACAGACCCCATGCCCACGAGATCCTGCGCCACGGGATAGACAGCGTGCACCGCGAAACCCTGGGGTCGGCCGTGGATCTTGGGGTAGAAGCACTCACCCTCTTGGGATTCAGGGCCAATCAGGCCTGGCGTGCGGGGCAGATGTTCAAGCAGTATGACAATCGGCTGCTGCGGGAACAGGTCAACTACCTGGACGACGAGCACACCTATATCAACAAGAGCCTGCAATACCGCGACATCCTCTCCGACCTGCTGCAAGACGATCAGGAAGGACAGGAGCGTACCCACGCCCATCAATGGAACAGCGGTCTGCCCGACAACGACAAGGAAGCAACATGATTGCCTATTACCCCATGCTCAAACACCTTCACATGACCCTGGCCCTGGTCAGCCTGCTGCTCTTCCTCTACCGCTGGAGCCTGGCGCTGGCGGGCAGCGGGCGGCTGCAACAGAAATGGTTGAAGGTGCTGCCCCACATCAACGACACCTTCCTGCTGCTGTTTGGCGTGCTGCTGGCGGTGACCCTGCAGATGAGCCCTGGCCAGCAGCCCTGGTTGATGGCCAAGCTGATTGCCCTGGTGATCTACATCGGCCTGGGCGTCATGGCGCTCAAGCGCCCTGCCCGCGGTCAGAAGCTGGTGGCCGGAGTGGCCGCTCTCGCAGTATTCGGCTACATGGTGGGCGCAGCCATCACCAAATCAGCCTGGTCCTGGCTGGCATAACGACGTGTCGAGGTGGGGGCCCGTCCCCCACCTCCTTCCCACCTCCCCCTCCTTACTGCTTCCATTTCCTTCCTGTCACCCTGGTCGCGAGCATCCTCGCAAGGCTTGTTTTCAAGAAAAAAAGGGCTCAAACAACCCCTCTTCCTTATTGTTTTGTTTTATTTATCAATGACTTGATTATTCATGTATGAAAATGGCGACAGTTGTCGCAGCAAAACTTGCGACATAGACTGTCGCAGGCCATGGCTAGGATACACTCAACGCTAAACCAGTGAAGGCATGCACCATGAGTAAGAAGCTGTTACGACAACTGACCTTGGCGCGTTGCATCCCGCACCGCCCTTACAAGCTGACCGCCAGCCAACTCCAGGTAAAACTGGAAGAGGAAGGCATTCACGTCAGTCTCCGTACCGTGCAACGGGACCTGGAAGAGATGTCCGGCATGGGACTGTTCGACCTCACCTCCGATGAGCGCAGCAAGCCTCATGGCTGGTGCTTCGAGCGCCATGGTCTCAATGACTTTGCCAACATCATGCCGCTCTCGCTGGCAGTGGCCCTGAAAACCTGGAGCGACCAGGCGAGCCAACTGTTGCCGGCAAGCGTGCTGACCGAATTGAACCCGCTGATCGACAAGGCTGGTCAGGTGATCCGCGACAGCCAGAGCGAACTGGCCGAGCGCTGGCTGGAGAGCGTGCACCAGTCACCTCGCCCCTTCGCCGGCAATCCGGAGATCCGCCGCAGCACCCTGATCCGCGACGCCCTCTGGCGTGGCCGCAAATTCAGCGCCGAGATCCAGCGTGTCATCAAGGAGCGTACTGTCTGGCTCTGCTATGACCGAATCAATCCCCTCGGCATCCTGAACCAGCCCGATGGCCCCATCCTGCTCTGTACCCTGTCCGAGCTGGATCCCAAGGTCTACGGCATTCCGTTCGATCACATCAAGAACGTGGAGTTGACCAACTTCAGCGCGACCCAGCCGAAGGACTTCAATATCCAGAAGCTGATCCGCGACCAGGGTTATCAGGACGTCAGCGGTCCGATCCGCTTCGTCGGGCGCATCGATGCCAACTGCCCGACCCTGATCGATGGACAAATCCCGGGGCATAACCCGCGTATGACCCGTTACGACAAGCGCAGCGTGGTGGTGGAGACCGAAGTGCAGGATACGCCCGAGTTCCGCTCCTGGCTGAACAACATGAGCGGCAACCTGGAGGTGCTTGCACCCGAATCACTGCGCAAGGCCTACCCGACTCCTGGGACAAGGGTCAGCTAAAGAAACCAGCAGACAATACAAAGCCGAGATTTATCTCGGCTTTTGTCTACTTTTAAAGCATAAGTATTCAATTAATTTTGAACTCTTACACCCCTGATTGAAGCGGCTGTACCATCGTTTTCCTACCGATTTCTGCTTGTAAGAGATCTGCCATTCCTCCTGTAAGACCCCTCAGTGTTGAACCGTACGTGAAGCCATCCCGCACTGGGTATGCTTTCCACAGAAACTAACTAACGCATTGATAATAATGAACAATATCCCACACCAATCCATTTCTGCACCGCGAGTCACGGAACCCAAGCCGAATGCACACCTTGTTCGAGCCTGCAATTGCCTTAGTATGGGTCTCACAAGGACGAGCTGATTCGGCAGGATGCAGAAACAGCGCATAAACAAGGAATAGCCTGCAGGATGTGGGCAAGGAACACCTCGGGATGGGGTTGATAGCCAGGATGGTTATCACAAGGATCGACAGGACAACCGCAGGATGCGGTAGTTGGATACCTCGGGATGAGGTTGAGTGGCACGGATTGTCGCTCATCAAGGATGAAAGGACACCGCAAGACGCGGTCAGGAACAGCTTCAAGATGAAGCGTGATAGCCAGGATGGTTATCAGTCAGGATGACGCAGGAACACCACGGGATGTGGTAATGGACACCTCCAGGAAGGAGAGGGTGAAGCAATCAGGACAGATTGCCAGGCTAGGAAGGCCACAGGACACCCCAACGGATTGGGAAGGGGAATTTCCAAAGGAAAGGATAGCGTCAAGGATTGCAGGGAGCATGGCAGTTCAGGGAATGGACGAAATGACTTGAGGGGACAGCATCTGCTGTCCCCTTTTCTTTTGTGCACCCCATGCCCGCGACACAACAGAAAATGGAATCAGCCTGAGCGATCCTGCCTACATCACGCCATCTGCATCACTGATAACCTGTTTGTATACCCACCAGAGGCAGCCACAGTAGCGCTCCTTGCCTTTCCTCCGCCCTCCCTCATCTATACTCAGCGATATCCACTAGGCCCTCAGAGCGCAGCAGATCAGCCGCGGCCAACTAGCCAGAGTGCTCCTGGCGACTGATTCCAGGTAACAATGGCCACTGGCTTCTGCTCCGCCAGGCAGATTGTTGAGTCATCCCTGAACTGTCTATATGTGTGACCACGAATGAAGCGTGAATGCCATTCTATAGGGCGGAGATTGCCGTAGGGATGGGTGATACCAATCGGATTAAACATTAGGTCAGTTTTATCCAATCTCGGCTACAAAGTGACATCACCCGCTCCACATCGGCAATAAAGTGCTTCCAGGCCGATGTGCAGGCATCAAGGATGTCGTCGTAATCCTTGAAGCTGCGATTAGCCAACACATGCTGACGAAGCCAGCTCCATACCTGTTGCGTATTCCGGCGAAGTTGAACAGCCATTCCGGCCAACGTGAACACCCTGATCCTTAACGCGCTCACGTCACCCCG
>NZ_JAPDBQ010000058.1:0-23983 GCF_027705325.1 Aeromonas sp. QDB18 | reverse complement strand
CCAGATGCCTCAACAACATCGTTCAGATCGTTTGCAATAGACATAAAAAATCCGGAACCAGTGATTGGTTCCGGATTATCCTACAGCAGAAGGATCGGTCAATGGATCCTTAACTGATCAGCATTGCGGTGTACCCGGCCCTTTCATCGCGCCTAACCGATGAACTTCAACCCCAGAATGCCGACGATGATGAGCAGCAGGCAGAGCACCCGGGCCAGGGTGGCCGGTTCGTTGAACAGCCAGATCCCCATCAGCACGGTGCCGACTGCGCCGATGCCGGTCCAGACCGCATAGGCGGTGCCAAGGGGCAGCTGTTTGACCGCCATGGCGAGCAGCAGCACGCTCACGGCCATGGCGATCAGGGTCAGCAGGGTGGGGAGGGGACGGCTGAAACCGTCGGTGTACTTGAGGCCGATGGCCCAGGCGACCTCGAACAGGCCGGCCAACAGCAATAGCAACCAGGACATAAGGCAGATTCCGCAGGAAGCAGGGTCGTCCCTGCGTATCAGGAGGCCTCGGGGCCGTCCCCGAGGGGCAGCGGGGCTGCCGGTCGGTCTCAATGATGCCCCAACTGGAGGCAGGATGCCAACCGGCTGCCCGCAGGTCGGCCAGGCCGACGGATATTGCAGCGAATGGCACAGAATATTGCGCAATTCGACTTGCGCCCGCCGTCACAATCCGTAATGTGGACAGACGCATTTTTTGCAACTCATATATTGTGAATCCCTTGTAAACGGCTGGCGCCAAGGCAGGGGTCACGGGTACCACACACGATTTCTATAAGCAGCTATCCAGGGTAGGACAATATGAAAAAAGTAGGTTTGGTCGGTTGGCGTGGCATGGTGGGTTCGGTGTTGATGAGCCGGATGCAGGAAGAGAAGGATTTTGCCCGCATTCAACCCACCTTCTTCACCACTTCCCAGGCCGGTGAGGCCGCCCCCAATTTTGGCGTCGATGCCGGCACCCTGCAGGACGCCTTCGATCTCGAGGCGCTGGCCGCGCAGGACGTCATCATCACCGCCCAGGGCGGCGACTACACCAAGGATGTCTATCCGCGCCTGAAAGCCGCCGGCTGGCAGGGCTACTGGATTGATGCCGCCTCCTCCCTGCGCATGGAGAAGGACGCCGTTATCATTCTGGATCCGGTCAACGGCGACGTCATTGAAGATGCCCTGAACAACGGCATCAAGACCTTCGTTGGCGGCAACTGCACCGTCAGCCTGATGCTGCTGGCCCTGGGTGGCCTGTTCAAGGCCGATCTGGTGGAGTGGGTGAGCGTGGCCACCTATCAGGCGGCCTCCGGTGGTGGTGCCCGCCATATGCGCGAGCTGGTCACCCAGATGGGCATGCTGCGGGATGAAGTGGCGGTGGAGCTGGCGGATCCCGCCTCCGCCATCCTCGACATCGAGCGCAAGATCACCGAGAAGACCCGCTCCGGCACCCTGCCGGTGGATAATTTCGGCGTGCCACTGGCCGGTGGCCTCATTCCCTGGATCGACACCAAGCTCGACAACGGCCAGAGCCGTGAAGAGTGGAAGGGCCAGGCCGAGACCAACAAGATCCTGGGTATCGAAAACGCCGCTATCCCGGTGGATGGTCTGTGCGTGCGGATCGGGGCCCTGCGCTGCCACAGCCAGGCCTTCACCATCAAGCTGAAAAAGGATGTGCCGCTGGCCGAGATCGAAGCTCTGCTGGCCGCCCACAACGACTGGGTCAAGGTGATCCCCAACGATCGCGACATCACCGCCCGCGAGCTGACCCCGGCCGCCGTCACCGGCACCCTCAGCATCCCGGTCGGTCGTCTGCGCAAGCTCAATATGGGCCCGGAGTACCTGGCCGCCTTTACCGTGGGTGACCAACTGCTGTGGGGCGCCGCCGAGCCGCTGCGTCGTATGCTGAACATCCTGCTGGCCCGCTGAGGTAGCGGCAGCAGGGAACAGGGAAGGCTTGGCCTTTCTTGTTCCCCTCTTCGTGCCTGTCCATAAAAAAGCGGCATCCCTTGGGATGCCGCTTTTTAATTTATCCAGTTTGACTCTTAGATGTTCTGTGCTTCGTTTGGCACGATGACAGAGGCATGATTTCCTTTCGGCCCCTGCTGCAGTTCAAAGTTGACTGCCTGACCTGCTTTCAAGGTCTTGTAACCTTCCATTTGAATCGTGGAGTAGTGAGCGAAGATGTCTTCACCACCGCCTTCCGGACAGATAAACCCAAATCCTTTTGCGTTGTTGAACCACTTGACTGTTCCGGTTGCCATACATCTACATCCTTTTATTGATTACCCTGAAGTCGTTGAGTAACCTGCGCCAGCCTTATATAACTAGGGCATGACCCCGTAGCAGACGGGCGCCGATTAGCAAGTAACCAATCTAGTCCAACTTTTAAGCGAGTCAAGAAGTTGTTAACAACCGATGTGATCTGATTAACAAGTCTATTGACAATCTTGAGCGACACGGTAGTAATCTAGAGGTACCAAAGCGCAACTATGAGCAAGCAGAAAGAACTCTTTGCTAATGAAGAGATTGCAGAGGCAGAGAAAACGAAGCTGCAACCGCCACCCATGTACAAGGTCGTCCTGAACAACGACGACTACACACCGATGGAGTTCGTGGTGGAGGTGCTGCAAAGGTTCTTTGGTATGGATCTGGAGAAGGCCACTCAGGTGATGCTGAGCGTGCATTATAGTGGTAAGGGAGTCTGCGGCACATTTACCGCCGAGATTGCCGAGACCAAAGTGGTCCAGGTCAACACCTATTCACGTAACAACGAACATCCACTGCTATGTACCATGGAAAAGGCTTGAATCTGATGACTTGATGGCGATAACGACACCGCATTGTTGCTGTACTGAGGGGAGGTGCCTATGTTGAACAAAGATCTAGAAAAGACGCTGAACGAGGCTTTCAAACTGGCCCGTGACGAGCGCCACGAATTCATGACCGTCGAGCACCTGTTGTTGGCCCTGCTGGATAACAGCTCAGCCCATGAGGCGCTGAGTTCATGTGGTGCGGATGTGGAACAGATGCGCAAAGAGATCCGCGCCTTCATCAATCAAACGACTCCGCTCATCCCCCGTGACGACGAAGACAGGGAAACCCAGCCGACGCTGGGCTTCCAGCGCGTGCTGCAACGTGCCGTCTTCCATGTCCAGTCGTCCGGCAATACCGAGGTGAGCGGCGCCAATGTCCTGGTCGCCATCTTCAGCGAACAAGAGTCCCAGGCCGCCTACTTCCTGAAAAAAGCCGAAATAAGCCGCCTGGATGTGGTGAACTTCCTGTCCCACGGGGTGCGCAAGGACAACAAGCCCGAGAGTGGTGGCAACAATGCGGAATCTGATGACGAGGTATCCTCTGCCCAGATAGAAAGCTTTGCCACCAACCTCAACCAGCTGGTGCTGGAGGGGCGTATCGATCCGCTCATCGGCCGTGATCAGGAGCTCAATCGCACCATTCAGGTATTGTGCCGCCGCCGCAAGAACAACCCCTTGCTGGTCGGGGAAGCCGGCGTGGGCAAGACCGCCATCGCCGAAGGACTTGCCTACCGTATCGTCAAGGGGGATGTGCCCGAGGTGATTGCGGGTAGCACCATCTACTCCCTGGACATGGGCTCCCTGCTGGCGGGCACCAAGTATCGTGGTGACTTCGAGAAGCGCCTCAAGGTGCTGCTCAAGCAGATTGAACGTCAGGAGGGGGCCATCCTCTTCATCGACGAGATCCACACCATCATTGGCGCTGGTGCGGCTTCCGGTGGCCAGCTGGATGCGGCCAACCTCATCAAGCCGCTGCTCTCCAATGGTTTGCTGCGCTGCGTGGGCTCCACCACCTACCAGGAATATGCCCAGATCTTCGAGAAGGACAGGGCCCTTGCTCGCCGCTTCCAGAAGATCGACATCGTCGAACCCACAGTAGACGACACCACTCGCATTCTGATGGGACTCAAGAGCCGTTATGAGTCTCACCATGGCGTGCGTTACACCGTCAAGGCGATCCGGGCGGCGGTGGAGCTCTCCGCCAAGTACATCAATGATCGCCATCTGCCTGACAAGGCCATCGACGTCATCGACGAAGCGGGTGCAGGGCAACGCCTCTTGCCCGTTAGCAAGCGCAAGAAGGTGATCAATGTGCCGGAAATCGAGGCCATTGTTGCCAAGATTGCCCGTATTCCCGAGAAATCTGTCTCCTCCTCCGACAAGGAGGTGCTGAAGAACCTGGAGCGTAATCTCAAGATGGTGGTGTTCGGGCAGGACAAGGCCATCGAGGTGCTGACCGATGCCATTCGGTTGTCACGTTCAGGGCTTGGCAACGAACGCCGACCTGTGGGCTGCTTCCTGTTTGCCGGCCCGACCGGGGTGGGCAAGACCGAAGTGACCCAGCAACTGGGCAAGGCGCTCGGGGTCGAGGTATTGCGATTTGACATGTCGGAATACATGGAACGCCATACAGTGTCCCGGTTGATCGGGGCTCCTCCCGGTTACGTGGGATTCGAGCAGGGAGGGCTGTTGACCGACTCCGTCCTCAAGCATCCGCACTCCGTCGTGCTGCTTGACGAGATCGAGAAGGCGCACCCGGATGTCTTCAACTTGCTGCTGCAGGTGATGGACAACGGTACCCTGACGGACAACAACGGGCGCAAGGCAGATTTTCGCAATGTGATCCTGGTGATGACCACCAACGCAGGGGTTCAGGAGACCCAGCGCAAGTCCATCGGCTTCCAGCAGCAGGACATGAGCCATGATGCCATGGCGGTGATCAACAAGACGTTCAGTCCGGAGTTCCGCAACCGGCTCGATCACACCATCTGGTTCAACCATCTCGACATGGGAGTGATCCATCAGGTGGTCGACAAGTTCATCGTCGAGCTGCAGGTTCAGCTGGATGCCAAGGGCGTTTCACTGGAGGTGTCTGAAGAGGCGCGCCACTGGTTGGCAGAGAAAGGGTATGACAGGGCAATGGGAGCAAGACCCATGGGCCGGGTCATTCAGGAGCACCTCAAGAAGCCCCTGGCCAACGAGATCCTGTTCGGTTCCCTGGTCGATGGCGGCATTGTGAAGGTCGAGCTGGTGAACAACAGCCTCAGCTTTGATTTTCAGGTCAACGTTGAAGCTGTCTCTCACTGACTGTGAGCAAGGCCGGAAATGACAAAAAACCCCAACCGAGAGGCTGGGGTTTTTTGCTGAATTCCTGGCTTAGCGAGAGCGGAAAACAATACGTCCCTTGGAGAGATCGTACGGAGTCAGAGCCACCGTTACTTTGTCCCCAGTCAGGATACGGATGTAGTTTTTGCGCATCTTGCCGGAAATATGAGCGATAACCACGTGACCATTTTCCAGTTCCACACGGAACATGGTATTGGGCAAGGTTTCGAGAATGGTACCCTGCATCTCAATACTGTCTTCTTTAGCCATTGAATCCTCTTGATAAGCCACAACAAAAAACCGCTGGATCATGCCGGATTTAAGGCTATGTGTAAAGTTTACTCGGGCTTGGTGTCGATTTTTTTCCATTCGCCCTGTACCAGCAGCTCATGGGGCAGGTATTGGCGCTTGTAATTCATCTTGCGGCACTCCTCCACCAAATACCCCAGATAGAGCCACTGACGACCGGTACGTCTGGCCAGTTCCAACTGGCTCAGGATGGCGAAGGTGCCGAGCGACCGGTCGGCATAGTCGGGGTCGAAGAAGGTGTACATGGCGCTCAGAGAGTGGGGAAGCAGGTCCGTGGTGGCCACGCCGATGAGGCGTCCCTCCTTGCGCATCTCCAGATAGAGGGGGGGCATCCAGTCGCAGTGCAGGAACCCCTTGTATTGGGTCCGGCTCGGTGGATACATGCTGCCATCCCGATGACGCTCACGGATATAGCGTTCATAGAGCTGGTAATACTCGGGCTTGTCGTCATAGCTCAGCACGAGTTCGAGATCCCGGTTCAACTGGCGGATGCGTTTCTGCCCACGACTCGGGGTGAAGCGTTCACTGTGTATGCGCAAGGATTGACAGGCGCTGCAGGCGGGGCAGTGAGGACGATAGATGTCGTTGCCACTGCGCCGGAATCCTGCCGTCAGCAGCCGTTCGTACCCGGCGGCGTTGAGCAGTTCATGGTCCATCAGGACCAGCAACTGCTCCTGCTCGTGACCGAGGTAGCTGCACGGGTGCCTGGGGGTCAGCCCGACCTTGAGGATCACTTCTTCACTCATAGGCTGATTCTCCTCGGTTGCCAGCATCCCTCTTGCAACGGTTGCCGGGTCAGGGTGGCCAGGGTGGTCAGAAAGCGCTGCCTTGGCCACTCCTGGACGCCTAGCGTGGCCAGAAAGTCGTTTTGCATCTGGCAGTCGATGAGGGCACCGCCGTGCCCTGCAAAGTGGCGACAGAGGGCCACCATGGCCAGTTTGGCGCCATTGTCGATGCGGCTGAACATGGATTCACCACAAAATAGTCGGCCCAGGGAGAGGCCATAGAGGCCTGCCTGCAACTGATCATCCTGCCAGATTTCGATGGAGTGGGCATGACCGAGGCGATGAAGGCACCGATAGGCGTCGATCATGGGGGCACTTATCCAGGTGCCGCTGGCGGTGCGACGGGGGGCGGCGCAGGCTGCAATGACGTCATCAAAGGCGCGATTGATGTAAATCTCGAAGGGTGTGCGGCGCAAACACTTCTGCAGGCTGCGGCCGATGTGGAGTTCCTCGGGAACGATGACTCCCCTGGGGTCCGGTGACCACCACAGCAGTGGCTGATGGGGTTCATTCCACGGAAAGATCCCGCTGTGGTAAGCTGCCAGCAATCGAGCGGGGGAGAGATCTCCCCCAATCGCGAGCAGCCCGTTGGGCTCTTCCAGCGCATGGCTGGGGGAGGGAAACCAGCACAGCTCATCATCCAGTTCGGTAAGATAGCGAGACATAAGGCAGAGGTTCATAGATGAAGGCCATTATCCTGATAGTATCCAGCTTGCTTGGCTTTGTCACGGCGCCGGCCTGGAGTGCGGTGTATGAACGCAACACGGCGCGTCCGGTGGAGCAGGTGGTCTTCGGCCAGGTGGATGCGGTGCGCAACATCACCCAGCGCCAGATGGTGGAATCAGAGCATTCCGGCTGGAAAACTCTGGGAGGGGCCGTGCTTGGCGGGCTGCTCGGCAACCAGTTTGGCGGTGGGCACGGGCGGGAGATTGCCACTGCGGTCGGAGCGCTGGCGGGAGCGGCGGCGGTGCAGCAGTTTCAGTCAGGGGGCAGCGTGGTGGAGAACAAGCTGGTGGAGCTGCTGATCCGCAACGAGCAGAACGGGCTCATCAACGTGATCCAGGATTACGATCCGGCCATGGTCTTTGCGCAGGGCGACAAGGTGCGCATCCTCTATTTCAACGATGGGGTGCGGGTCGACAAGACCTATTGAACGGTGAAGAAGGGATTGACCCGGCGGCCGCCACACAAGGGGCGCCGGGCGGTACTACACGGAGTGCCTCTGCTGATGCTTGCTCAGACGTCCTGACAGACTATCTTGTCTCGCCCGGTATTCTTTGCCTGATACAACTGGCGATCTGCCTCGCTCAGCGCCTCGTCCATGGAGAGCCGCCCGACATTGATGACGCCGAAACTGGCGCGTACAAAGAGCGATATCTCCCGGGACAGCGGTTGCTGGCGCATTTGCAGACGAAGCCCTTCCAGTCGCTTGAGCAGCACGGGAACGGGGCAGTGGGGCACCATCAGGGCAAATTCTTCACCACCGAATCGGGCTATCATGGCATCCGGGAAGAACTGGGTGAGCAGCCTGGCCAGATGACAGAGCAGCTGATCGCCGATGGCATGCCCCCAGTGATCATTGACCTGCTTGAAGTGATCCACATCGAGCACGCACAGGGAGAGCTGCGCCTGATGGCGCTGATGCTCCTCGAACCACTTTTGACCCTCGTTGAACCAGTAGCGTCTGTTGTAAAGTCCGGTCAGGTAGTCTCGGTTGGCCGATTCCTGGATGTTGTTGAACTGCTCAAGGGCCTCCAGGTTGTGGCTGACCCGGCACTGCAGCTCCTCGGGTTCAAAGGGCTGATTGAGAAAATCATTCGCCCCTTGCTTGAGGTAGCGTGCCGAGAGGCCGTGTTTGTCCGATACCGAGATGCCGATGATGGCGAGCTGCTGCTTGCTGTAGCGCTCGCGCAGCATTCGCACCAGGCTGATGCCGTCGATCTCCGGCATGTAGTAGTCCACCAGCATCAGGCGAATGGCGGGGTGCTGCTCGAGCTGCGCCAGCGCATCGCGGGCTGAATTGGCCTCGTGCACCTGCAACAACTGCTTGCGCAACTGGGCCGCGGTGCGGTGACGGGAGGTGCGTGAATCGTCGACCACCAAGACTTCGATGGCCTGGTTGAGGTAGAGGCGGTGCACCAGACCGACGGCATATTGCAGGGAGTGACGTGAATCCTTCATCACATAGTCCAGCACCCCGGCTTCCAGCCAGGCTTCCCGCTTCTCTTCGCTGATGTCGGCCGTCAGGATCACCACCGGCAACCCACGCTCCCTCAGCACATTGACAGCTTCTCCGCCGGGGGCGTCCGGCAGGGTGAGATCCACCAGGGCGACCACATAATCTTCCCCATGGCAATCGCGAGCCCCTTCAAGGGTATCGAAGGCGTCGATTTCCAGCCCGGTCTGCTGCGCAATGGCCTGGGTCAGCATGCGGCGTACCGTCAGGCTGTCTTCCACTATCATTATTTTTCGTTTCATCCTGCTCCTTGCAATAAAAAAGGGCATGCCAACTGGCATGCCCTTTATATCCTTCCGATTATTGTGCGTCCAGATATCGCTCTGCATCGAGGGCGGCCATGCAGCCGGTTCCTGCGGAGGTGATCGCCTGGCGGTAGACGTGATCGGCCACGTCGCCGGCGGCGAACACGCCCGGGATGCTGGTCTGGGTTGCGAACCCTTCCAGTCCGCCACGCACTTTCAGATAGCCGTTTTCCATGGCCAGCTGCCCTTCGAAGATCTGGGTGTTGGGCTGGTGACCGATGGCGATGAAGACCCCCATCAGCGGCAGCTCGGAGGTGGTGTCATCCCGGGTACTGCGCAGGCGCACGCCGGTGACGCCCATGTCGTCACCCAGTACTTCGTCCAGGGTCTGGTGGGTGTGCAGGACGATATTGCCGCTCTCGACCTTGTCGTTGAGGCGCTTGATCAGGATCTTCTCGGCGCGGAACTCGTCGCGGCGATGAATGAGGTGCACCTTCTTGGCGATGTTGGCCAGATAGAGTGCCTCTTCCACGGCGGTGTTGCCACCGCCGACCACGGCCACTTCCTGGTTGCGGTAGAAGAAGCCGTCACAGGTGGCGCAGGCGGAGACGCCGCGGCCCTTGAAGGCCTCTTCGGAGGGCAGACCCAGGTATTTGGCGGAGGCGCCGGTGGCGAGGATCAGCGCATCGCAGGTGTATTCCCCGTTGTCGCCCTTGAGGCGGAAGGGACGCTCGGTCAGCGTCACTTCATTGATGTGATCAAAGAGGATGCGGGTATCGAACTTCTCTGCATGCTCTTTCATGCGCTCCATCAGGGCCGGGCCGGTCAGCCCTTCCGCGTCCCCTGGCCAGTTTTCCACTTCGGTGGTGGTGGTCAGCTGACCACCTTGCTGCATACCGGTGATAAGCAGGGGATTGAGGTTGGCGCGAGCGGCATAGACGGCCGCAGTGTAACCTGCCGGACCGGATCCCAGGATCAGCAGTTTGCTGTGAGTGACTTGGCTCATGATGTGATTTCCGAGACGTGATGAGTTTGCGCGATTGTAGGTAATTCGTGATCCGGGGTCAAAGGCCAGCGCATCGATTGGGGCAATCGCCAACAAGAGGGGTGAGCCGGGGATGGCAGGCATAAAAAAACCGCCCATCGCGGGCGGATTTTCACTCATCTACCTCCCTTTGCAGGGACGCGATCAGTTCAGCAGGGTCAGGGGATCCGTGTAAGCCAGGTTGTGGGCCACGGCAACCTCCTTGCAGGTGATTTTGCCCGCCATCACGTTCAGGCCGTGCAACAGGTGGGGATCGGCGAGCAGTGCGTTGCGATAGCCCTGTTCGGCCAGCTTGATGATGAAGGGGAGGGTGGCGTTGTTCAGGGCCACGGTAGAGGTCCGCGCCACGGCACCCGGCATGTTGGCCACGCAGTAGTGCACCACCTCGTCGACGATGAAGGTGGGATCTTCATGGGTGGTGGCATGGGAGGTCTCGACACAGCCGCCCTGGTCGATGGCCACGTCCACGATGGCTGCACCGGGTTTCATGCGAGCAATGTGGTCACGGCTGACAAGTTTTGGCGCAGTGGCGCCAGGCACCAGCACGCCGCCGATGACCAGGTCCGCCGCCAGCAGATGGCGCTCCAGGGTCTCGCGGTTGGAGTAGACCACCTTGGCAGCCCCTTGGAACTCGCTGTCGAGACGGCGCAGGGTATCGACGTTGTTGTCGAGGATGGTGACGTCGGCACGCAGGCCGACGGCCATGCGGGCTGCGTTGGAGCCCACCACACCACCACCGATGATCACCACCTTGGCCGGTTCCACACCGGGCACACCGCCGAGCAGCACGCCGCTGCCGCCACGGGATTTCTCCAGTGCCTGGGCACCGGCCTGAATAGACATGCGTCCGGCCACTTCCGACATGGGGGCCAGCAGGGGCAGACCGCCACGACCGTCCGTGACGGTTTCATAGGCGATGCAGACGGCACCACTGTCGATGAGATCCTGGGTCTGGGCCAGGTCCGGCGCCAGATGCAGATAGGTAAAGAGGGTCTGGCCGGGACGCAGCATGGCCCGTTCCACTGCCTGGGGTTCCTTGACCTTAACGACCATCTCCGCCTTGGCGAAAACTTCGGCAGCGGATGCCAGGATCTCGGCTCCGGCAGCCAGATAATCTGCGTCACTGAACCCAATGCCATTTCCTGCGCCGCTTTGGACGAAAACAGTATGGTTTCGTGCTGTCAGTTCACGTACACTGGCCGGAACCATGCCTACGCGATATTCATGGTTTTTTATTTCCTTAGGTACACCGATAATCATGCTATCCCTCGTCTATCGATTGGTGGTTTATGTTGCCTAGATGTTAAGCGACATTTGCGCCTAGTATATTCAGGTATTGACAGGATTTGTGGCCATTATTATAAAATGACTGGTGATTCTTACCAAAAAATAGCCAAAGGATGGAATTAAATGATGGAAGCTAAGAGTCGGCTAAAGGATTTGGACAGGATTGACCGCAACATTCTGAATGAACTGCAAAAGGATGGCAGGATTTCGAACGTTGAGTTGTCCAAACGAGTTGGCCTGAGTCCCACACCGTGTCTGGAACGGGTTCGTCGCCTGGAGCGACAAGGGTATATCGAAGGATATGCCGCCATTCTGAACCCTCATTATCTGGACGCGTCTCTGCTGGTGTTCGTGGAAATTACCCTCAATCGTGGCGCCCCCGATGTGTTCGAGCAGTTCAACAAGGCTGTTCAGGTGCTCGAAGAGATCCAGGAGTGCCATCTGGTGTCCGGTGATTTCGACTATCTGCTCAAGACCCGCGTCAGCGACATGTCCGCTTACCGCCGCCTGCTGGGTGAAACCCTGCTGCGTCTGCCGGGCGTCAACGACACCCGCACCTACGTGGTGATGGAAGAGGTCAAACAGAGCAGTCGTCTGGTGATCAGCACCCGATAAGCGGGGTTGTCCTGTGACTTGCAAGTTCCATGACGAGTCACGATAGTCAGAAACGAGCGGCCGGTCCGCTCGTTTCTTCTTATAGAGAGTTTCAGGCCCGCCCTCAGGCACTGGCTGACAATCGGTGGGCTTTTCAGGGATACTAGGCCCCCTATCCCCGCATTCATGTTTTCACAAAGGAGCCGGAGTTTGGCCGATAAAAAGCTGTTTACTCCTTTATCAGGTACACAACGGATCTTCGAGGCCGTCTTGATCGCCATCACCCTGATGGCTGCCTATCTTTTGCTTGCCCTGTTGACCTACCATCCCGCCGATCCCGGCTGGTCGCAAACCTCCTGGCAAGGGGAGGTGAAAAACCTCGCGGGCAGCGCCGGTGCCTGGCTCGCCGACATCACCATGTTTACCTTCGGGGCCTTCTCCTATCTGGTGCCCCCCCTGGTGGTGCTGCTTGGCTGGAGCCTGTTCTGGCGCCCGAGCAAGCTGCTGGAAGTGGACTACCTCACCCTGTCGGTACGGATCATCGGCTTCGTGCTGACGGTGCTTGGCATGTCCGCCATCGCCAGCATGAACTTCAACGACTTGCAGAACTTTTCCGCCGGCGGCCTGGTGGGGGATGTGATCGCCTCCGCCGTGGTGCCGCTGTTTGGCGGCGTGGGGGCTAACCTGATGCTGCTCTGCTTCGTGGCGACCGGCATCACCCTCTTAACCGGCTGGTCCTGGCTCACCATTGTCGAGCGCATCGGTGCCGCCTGCACCGGCTCTGTCAGCGCCATCTACCATTTCCCCACCACCCTGGGCCGCTGGCTCACCGGTGGCTGGCGCCAGCCCCGCTATGAGGGGCCGGATCCCCTGCTGGAAGGGGGTGTGGGCAGCTTCGATCAGGAAGAGGATGACGAAGACCCCCACGGCAGCTGGACACGCAACCCCAAGGCGAAGAATCGCGCTAAAAAGACAAAAGCTGACGAATGGCTGCCGGAGCTTGACGAAGACACCTTCCAGTTCGATCCGCAGTTTGACGACGAAGAGGACGAGGCTCCGGCGCCTGCCGCCAAGGGCAAGCGCGTGGCCAATGGCCGTCCGCGTCCTGCCGTGCGCCAGGAAGAAGATGACCTCGACTTGCCCTGGGCGGAGGGGGATGACGAACCCGATGCTCCCGTTGCCGCTGCGCCGGTGAAAGCCAAGCGCCGTCCCCAGCCCGGTCTGGCCCCTTTGCCGAGCATCGATCTGCTGGACAGGCCGCCCGCCAAGACCCAGATGATGAGCAAGGACGAGCTGGAGCGCATGGGCCGGCTGGTGGAGGCGAAGCTCGCCGATTACAACGTGCAGGCCAAGGTGGTGGGCGTCTATCCCGGTCCCGTCATTACCCGCTTCGAGCTGGACCTGGCGCCGGGCATGAAGGCGAGCAAGATCACCAATCTTTCCCGGGATCTCGCCCGTTCTCTCTCTGCCAGCAGCGTGCGGGTGGTGGAAGTGATCCCGGGCAAGACGTTCGTCGGGATCGAGCTGCCCAACCGGGTACGCCAGACCGTCTACCTGCGGGAAACTCTCGACTGCGAGGCGTTCGCGGCCAGCCGCAATCCGCTCACCATGGGGCTGGGTCAGGACATCGCGGGGGAACCCGTGGTGGTGAACCTCGCCAAGATGCCTCACCTGCTGGTGGCCGGTACCACGGGCTCGGGCAAGTCGGTGGGGGTGAACACCATGATCATCTCCATGCTCTACAAATCCTCCCCCGAGGATCTGCGCTTCATCATGATCGACCCCAAGATGCTGGAGCTCTCGGTCTACGAAGGCATTCCGCATCTGCTGACCGAGGTGGTCACCGATATGAAGGATGCCGCCAACGCCCTGCGCTGGTGCGTAGGCGAGATGGAGCGTCGCTACAAGCTGATGTCTGCGGTCGGGGTGCGCAACCTCAAGGGGTACAACGACAAGGTGCTGGCGGCCATCGAGGCGGGAGATCCCCTGGGCGACCCCCTGTGGCGTCCGGGCGACTCCATGGATCAGATGCCGCCGGAGCTGGAAAAACTGCCCCACATCGTGGTGGTGGTGGACGAGTTCGCCGACATGATGATGATCGTCGGCAAGAAGGTGGAAGAGCTTATCGCCCGTATCGCCCAGAAGGCCCGGGCGGCCGGCATTCACCTCATCCTCGCCACCCAGCGTCCGTCGGTGGATGTCATTACCGGCCTCATCAAGGCCAACATCCCGACCCGGATCTCCTTCCAGGTGTCGAGCAAGATCGATTCGCGCACCATCCTGGACCAGGGGGGCGCCGAATCCCTGCTCGGTATGGGTGACATGCTCTACATGCCTGCCGGCACCTCCAACCCCACCCGTGTCCACGGTGCCTTTGTCGATGACCACGAGGTACACAAGGTGGTGGCGGACTGGAAACTGCGTGGCGAGCCGGATTACATCGACGAGATCCTCTCCGGCGAGTCGGACGGCGAGGGCGGCGGCGGCGACTTCGGCGGGGGCGGCGATGAAGAGCTCGATCCCCTGTTCGACGAGGCGGTGGCCTTCGTGGTGGAATCCCGCCGTGGCTCCACCTCCAGCGTCCAGCGCAAGTTCAAGATTGGTTACAACCGTGCGGCCCGTCTCATCGAGCAGATGGAAAACCAGGGCATCGTCAGCGCCCCGGGTGGCAACGGCCAGCGCGACGTGCTGGCACCGCCGCCGGTTCGTGACTAAGCCTAGCTCCTGTATCATTCTGGCCATGCCCTCTGCGGGCGTGGCCATTTATCGAGAACCTCCCTATGAAGAGCCTGATGAAAAAACAACTGTTGATGGGTTCCATTCTGCTGGTCGCCAGCAGCCAGGTATGGGCCGATGCGGCCAGCGATCTCAAGGAGAAGCTCTCCTCCGTCAATGTCTTCTCCGCGACGTTTGCCCAGACCGTTTATGACAGCAAGGGCAAGGAGCTGCAAAAGGCGAGCGGCTCCCTGCTGGTGCAGCGACCCAACCGCTTCAACTGGCACACTACCTCCCCGGACGAGAGCCTGATCGTGGCCGATGGCAAGGATGTGTGGGTGTACGATCCCTTCGTCGAGCAGGTCACCGCCCTCAAGATGAAGGATGCGGTGCTCAACACCCCCTTCGTGCTCATCGCGGGCAACGACAACAGCCTCTGGAAGAACTATGACGTGACCCAGGAAGGGGATGTCTATACCGTCACCAGCCGCAACAAGGACGAGCTGATCGCCTCCTTTCGCATCACCTTCGACCGTCAGAACAACATCAGTCGCTTCGACGTGAAAGAGGCCCAGGGCCAGTGGAGCGAGTTCACCCTGAGCAGCTTCAACCGCAAGCCGGTGCTCAAGGGCAACGAATTTGTCTTCAAGATCCCGAAGGGGGTCGAGTTGGACGACCAGCGCTGATGAGCCAGCCGTTACCGGCGTTATCGTCTGACCGGGTGTTGTTTATGACCGATCAGATGCAAGGTCAATGCAGATGAGCAATTTATCCCTGGATTTCTCCTCGGACTTTCGTCCGCTTGCGGCCCGGATGCGGCCGCAAACCCTCGAGCAGTACATCGGCCAGCAGCATATCCTGGGGCCGGACAAGCCCCTGCGAAAAGCGATCCTGGCGGGGCACTGCCACTCCATGATCCTCTGGGGCCCCCCCGGCACCGGCAAGACCACGCTGGCAGAACTGGTTGCCCACTACTGCCAGGCGGAGGTGGAGCGGCTCTCGGCGGTCACCTCCGGCATCAAGGAGATCCGCGCGGCCCTCGACAAGGCGAAGGAGAACGGCTGGCGCGGGGTGCGCACCATCCTGTTCGTGGATGAAGTCCACCGTTTCAACAAGAGCCAGCAGGATGTCTTCCTGCCCCACATCGAAGACGGCACCATCACCTTCATCGGCGCCACCACCGAGAACCCCTCGTTCGAGCTCAACAACGCGCTGCTCTCCCGGGCCCGGGTCTATCTGCTCAAGAGGCTGGAGGAGCAGGATATCCTCGCCATGATCGATCAGGCGATGCAGGACCCGCGCGGGCTCAATGACCCTAGCCTGCGCTTTGCCCCCGGGGCCAAGGAGGCGCTGGCGAAAGCCGTGGATGGAGACGGGCGCAAGTCTCTGAACTATCTGGAGCTCCTGGCCGACATGGCCGAGGCCGACAGCTCAGGGGCGCGAGTGATCGACAGTACCCTGCTCGCCGCCGTGGTGGGGGAGCACGTGGCCCGTTTCGACAAGGGCGGCGATCACTTTTACGACCTCATCTCGGCGGTGCACAAGTCCATTCGCGGCTCGGCACCGGATGCGGCCCTCTACTGGTATGCCCGCATGGTGAGCGCCGGCTGCGATCCCCTCTACATCGCCCGCCGCTTGCTGGCGATTGCCTCGGAAGACGTGGGCAACGCCGATCCCCGTGCCATGCAGGTGGCGCTCTCGGCCTGGGACTGCTTCCATCGCATCGGCCCGGCGGAAGGGGAGCGGGCCATCGCCCAGGCCATCGTCTACCTCGCCTGCGCCCCCAAGAGCAATGCGGTCTACATCGCCTGGAAGGCGGCGCTTCACGACGCCAAGAACCTGCCGGACTTCGAGGTGCCACCGCACCTTCGCAATGCACCGACCAAGCTGATGAGCGAGCTGGGCTACGGCGCCGAATATCGCTACGCCCACGACGAGCCGGGGGCCTATGCCGCCGGCGAGCAGTACTTCCCCCCGGAGCTTGCCGGCAAGCAGTACTATCAACCCACCGAGCGGGGGCTTGAGAAGCAGATAGCCCAGAAGCTCGACTATCTGCACGAGCTGGACAAGCAGAGCCCGCGCAAGCGATAGGAAAGACCTTCAAGCCCCTTGCCCGGAAAGCGCACGGCAAAGGCATCAGGGGAGGGGGGCCCGGCAAAAACGGGCGTAATAGTCCCTGTTCGGGCGGGGGGGCGGTCTGCTACACTGCCCGTCTGACCCCGGTTGTCTTGGCCTTGCACCATCTTCTTGATTTCGAAGGCCCGATTCCGAAGGCAAAGGGGTGCGCCAACCGATGTTAACTTCCGGATCTGTTTCCCAACCCGGTCACGATGACCCGGGCCCAGATCCCATTAAAAAAAGTAGGTAAACCATGCTGGATCCCAAATATCTGCGCAGCGACATCACCGAAGCTGCCGCTCGTCTGGCGACACGTGGCTACGTTCTGGACGTAGCGGCGGTCAATGTTCTGGAAGAGAAACGCAAGGATCTGCAGTCCCGCACCCAGGAGCTGCAGGCCGAGCGCAACGCCCGCTCCAAGTCCATCGGTGAGGCTGCCCGTCGTGGTGAAGATGTTGCCCCCCTCAAGGCCGAGGTGACCAAGATCAACGACGAGCTCGAGACCAGCAAGGTCGAGCTGGAGGCCCTGCTGGCCCAGCTCAAGGGGATCGCCGACGCCATCCCCAACCTGCCGAGCGAGACCGCCCCGGTGGGCCGTGACGAGAACGACAACGTGGAGGTCCGCCGCTGGGGTACCCCGCGTGAGTTCGATTTCCCGGTACGCGATCACATCGATCTGGGTGAGGCGGCCAAGGGGGTCGACTTCAAGAACGGCGTCAAGCTCTCCGGCGCCCGTTTCGTGGTCATGAAGGGCCAGATTGCCCGTCTGCACCGCGCCCTGGCCCAGTTCATGCTGGACCTGCACACCCTGCAGCACGGCTACACCGAGTGCTACGTGCCCTATCTGGTCAACCCGGACAGCCTGTACGGCACCGGCCAGCTGCCCAAGTTCTCCCAGGATCTCTTCAATACCGGCATCGAAGGGGAAGGGGAAGACGAAGGCAAGGTGCGCAAGTTCTCCCTCATCCCGACCTCCGAAGTGCCGCTCACCAACATGGCCCGTGACGAGATCTTCGACGAGCAGGAGCTGCCCATCAAGATGACCGCCCACAGCCCCTGCTTCCGCTCCGAAGCGGGCTCCTACGGTCGTGATACCCGTGGCCTCATCCGTATGCACCAGTTCGACAAGGTCGAGATGGTGCAACTGGTGCACCCGGAAAAATCCTGGGATGCCCTGGAAGAGATGGTGGGTCACGCCGAGAAGGTGCTGCAACTGCTGGAGCTGCCGTATCGCGTGATGGCGCTTTCCACCGGTGACATGGGCTTCTGCGCCGCCAAGACCTACGATCTGGAAGTGTGGCTGCCGGCCCAGAACACCTATCGCGAGATCTCCTCCGTTTCCAACTGCACCGACTTCCAGGCGCGCCGCATGCAGGCTCGCGTGCGCATCGACGGCAAGCCGCAGCTCATTCACACCCTGAATGGTTCCGGTCTGGCGGTGGGTCGTACCCTGGTGGCCGTGCTCGAGAACTACCAGCAGGCAGATGGCCGCATCGCCATCCCGGCTGCGCTGCAATCCTACATGGGCGGCCTGACCCACATCGGGTAAGCGCTCGTTGCAGACGACAACGCCATGGCATGCCATGGCGTTGTGCATTCTGGGCCCGGGAAACCCGCCGCAAGGGGAAGGGATAGCTTCCTTCGGGCCTGTAACACAATTTTATCAAGCATTGCGCAATCGTTTTTGTTAGACTGCGCCGCAATTTCGCAGGACATCTTTTTCTATGGTCTGGATTGATTACGCCATCATCGGCATCGTCGGTTTCTCCGCCCTCATCAGCCTGGTGCGCGGCTTTCTCAAGGAGGCCATGTCTCTGGTCACCTGGTTCGTCGCCTTTTTCATTGCCAGCCATTTCTATCCCGATCTCGCCGTCTATTTCACCTCTTTTTCCGATGCCATGGTTCGCAACGGTCTGGCCATCGCCGCCCTGTTCGTGGCGACCCTGATCCTGGGGAGCGTGGTGAACTACGTGGTGGGCCTGCTGGTGGAAAAGACCGGGCTTTCCGGCACCGACAGGGTGCTCGGGGTCTGTTTTGGCGCCATTCGCGGGGTGCTGATCGTCAGCGCCCTGTTGTTTTTCATGGATACCTTCACCAGCCTCTCCCAGAGCGACTGGTGGGTGGCGTCCAGGCTGGTGCCGGAGTTCAAGCCGGTGATCCAGTGGTTTTTCGGGTTCATGATGAACTCGTCCAGTTTTCTTCAACAGGTACAGTGACTTCGAGGTAGCAAAGACATGTGCGGTATTGTCGGTATAGTTGGCACCACCCCCGTCAATCAGGCCCTCTACGACGCCTTGACGGTGTTGCAGCACAGGGGACAGGATGCCGCCGGGATCGTGACCATTGACAGTGGAAACTTCCGGCAACGCAAGGCCAACGGTCTGGTGAAGGATGTGTTTGAAGTGCGCCACATGCAGCGCCTGAAAGGGAATATCGGCATCGGACACGTCCGTTATCCCACCGCAGGCAGCTCCAGTGCGGCAGAGGCGCAGCCGTTTTACGTGAACTCCCCCTACGGCATGGTGCTGGCCCACAACGGCAACCTCACCAACGCCAAGGAGCTCAAGGAGCAGCAGTTCAAGGTGGCCCGCCGCCACATCAACACCACCTCGGACTCCGAAGTGCTGTTGAACGTGCTGGCCCACGAGCTGGACTTGTGCGACAAGATGGCGCTGCGCCCGGAAGATATCTTCTCGGCGGTGCGCAAGGTGCACCAGCAGATCCGCGGCGCCTATGCCGTGGTCTCTCTGGTGATCGGCCACGGCCTCATCGGGTTCCGTGACCCGAACGGCATTCGCCCGCTGATCCTGGGTCGCCGGGTCGACGAGCAGGGGCAGGTGGAGTACATGCTCGCCTCCGAGAGCGTGGCACTCGACGCCATCGGCTTCGAGACGGTGCGTGACGTCGCCCCGGGCGAGGCCATCTACATCACCGAGCAGGGCCAGCTCTTCTCCGAGCAGTGTGCGGAGAACCCGCAGATGAATCCCTGCATCTTCGAATACGTCTACTTCGCCCGCCCCGACTCCTTCATCGACAAGGTCTCCGTCTATGCCGCCCGCCTCAACATGGGTCGCAAGCTGGGCCAGAAGATCGCACGGGAGTGGGATGATCTCGACGTGGACGTGGTCATCCCCATCCCCGAGACCTCCTGCGACGTGGCGCTGGAAATCGCCCACACCCTGGGCCTGCCGTACCGTCAGGGCTTCGTGAAGAACCGCTACATCGGCCGTACCTTCATCATGCCGGGCCAGACCCAGCGCAAGAAGTCGGTGCGCCGCAAGCTCAACGCCATCAGCTCCGAATTCAAGGGCAAGAAGGTGTTGCTGGTGGACGACTCCATCGTGCGGGGCACCACCTCCGAGCAGATCATCCAGATGGCCCGTGAAGCGGGGGCCGACAAGGTCTACTTCGCCTCGGCCGCGCCGGAAATTCGCTTCCCCAACGTCTACGGCATCGACATGCCCACCGCCAACGAGCTCATTGCCCATGGCCGTGAAGTGGAAGAGGTGTGCAAGCTTATCGGTGCCGACGGCCTCATCTTCCAGGATCTGGAAGATCTGGAAGAGGCGGTGCGGGAGATCAACCCCGAGCTGCGCCACTTCGAGACCTCGGTCTTCAACGGCCACTATGTGACCTCCGACGTGGATCAGGGTTATCTGGACCACCTCAATGCCCTGCGCAGCGACGACAACAAGGCCGTGCGCGAGTGGCAGGAAGGGACCAGCAACCTCGAGATCTTCAACGAAGGCAGTTAAACGTTTTCAGATTGCCAGCGTGATGAACAACAGGGGGGCCTCGGCCCCCCTGTTGCATGGATGCGCCTTGCGGCGAAACTGAGGGGGGCCTCAGGCCAGATCCTCCCCGTTGCTCGCGATCACCTTCTTGTACCACCAGAACGACTTCTTGCGCCGGCGGGCCAGGGTGCCATGGCCGGCGTCGTCCCGGTCCACGTGGACGAAGCCATAGCGCTTGCTCATCTCGCCGGTGGAGGCGGAGACGAGATCGATGCAGCCCCAGCTGGTGTACCCCATCAGGGGCACGCCGTCCTCGATGGCGTCCCCCATGGCCTCGATGTGGGCGCGCAGGTAGTCGATGCGGTAGTCGTCCTCTATCTCCCCTTGCTCGTTCACTTCGTCCACTGCACCCAGGCCGTTTTCCACCAGGAAGAGCGGCTTCTGGTAGCGATCGTGCAAGGTGTTGAGGGTGATGCGAAGGCCCAGGGGATCGATGCCCCAGCCCCACTCGCTCACCTCGATGTGGGGATTGCGCAGGGACTTGACCACGTTGGCCTCGCTGGTGTTGCCCGCATTCATGTCGGCGGCGGCGCAGCGGGAGGCGTAGTAGCTGAAGGAGACGAAATCCACGGTGTGCCTGAGGATCTCGTCATCTTCCGGCTCCTTCACCAGAGTGATCCCCTTGTCACGAAACACCCTCTGCGCATAGGCCGGATAGGCGCCCCTGGCCTGCACGTCGATGAAGAGGAGGTTCTCCCGATCTTTCTGGAGGGCGGTCCAGACGTCGGCGGGCTTGCAGGAGTAGGGGTAGAAGTTGCCCCCCGCCAGCATGCAGCCCACCTGGTTGGCCGGGTTCACTTCGTGGGCGATCCGGGTCGCCAGGGCGCTGGCCACCAGCTCGTGGTGGGCGACCTGATACTTCACCTGATCCTGGTGCTCCCCTTGCTCGAACACCAGCCCCGCCCCGGAGAAGGGGCTGTGCAGCAGGATGTTGATCTCGTTGAAGGTGAGCCAGTACTTCACCAGGCCGTCGAACTGCTCGAAGCAGGTGCGGGCGTAGCGGGTGAAAAACTCCACCATCTGGCGGTTGCGCCAGGAGCCGTACTGGGTCACCAGGTGCATGGGCACATCGAAGTGGCACAGGGTCACCAGGGGCTCGATGTTGTACTTTCTGCACTCCTCGAACACCGCACGGTAGAAGGCGATGCCCTCGGCATTGGGCTCGCGCTCGTCCCCCCTGGGGTAGAGACGGGCCCAGGCGATGGAGGTGCGAAACACGGTGAAGCCCATCTCGGCCATCAGGGCGATGTCCTCCCGATAGCGGTGATAGAAGTCGATGGCCCCGTGGCTTGGGTAGAACTCGTCATCTTGCAGGGTGATGCGCTTCTTCTGGCCTAGTTTGACCGCCATGCGGCGCGGGCCGTGGGGGATCATGTCCACCGTGGTCAGCCCCTTGCCCCCCTCGAGATAGCCGCCCTCCGCCTGATTGGCGGCCAGGGCTCCGCCCCAGAGAAAGCCCTCGGGAAATCTTGTTAACGACATTGGTTACCTCTTGTCATGTCTGAATGGGGTGTCACAGCCCGGCCTGCGCCTGGCTGGTGGCGACGGGTTGCACGGGCTCGGCGCGGGGGGCCGGGCTCTCGACCGGGATGTCCTCGAACCCCATAACCAGGGTCAGCACGAAGGAGAGCACCACCGAGAGGGCCATCACGCCGAACACCCAGGCGATGGTCATGGGGTTGGCCGGATCGAAGAACTGCACGCTGGTAAAGAGCCCGGGGGCGGCCATGGAGTGGCTGGCGAGCCCCGCCATGCCGGCGACGGCACCGCAGACAAAGCCGCTGATGAGGCTCGCGATGAGCGGACGCTTGAGGCGCAGGGCCACACCGTAGAGCGCGGGTTCGGAGATCCCCGTCATGATGGCGGAGGCGGCCGCCGCGAGCGCCGTCTGGCGCAGTTCCGGGTTTCGGGTGCGCCAGGCCACCGCCAGGGACGAGCCGCCAAGAGAGAGATTGGCGCCGATTTCGGAGGGCATGACCATGCCTTCCTTGCCGGTCTCGGCGATGGTCTGGATGATGGTCGGGGTGAAGACGCGGTGCATGCCGGTCATCACCAGCAGGGGCCAGAGCGCCCCCATGATGGCCACCGACAGCCAGCCCAGGTAGTCGTGGACCGTGTAGACCAGGCCGGAGATGGCGGTGCCAATCCAGATGCCGACGGGGCCGATGAAGAGGATGGCGAGGGGGGCCGCGATCAGCACGATCAGCATGGGTTTGAGGAAGTTCTTGGTGACCGCCGGGGTGATGCGGTCGACCCAGCCCTCGATGTAGGAGAGGCACCAGGTCATCACCAGCGCCGGAATGACGGTGTAGGTGTATTTGACCGCGGTCACCGGGACTAGGGCGAAGGTCACCTGCTCCCTTTCGGCGGCTCTGGCCATCAGCTCGATGAAGCTGGGGTGCACCAGCACCCCGGCGATGGCGATGGCCAGGGACATGTTGGTCTTGAACTTGACGGCGGCGGAGGCGGCCACCATCAGGGGCAGGAAGAAGAAGGCCCCATCCCCGGCTACCGTGAGGATGGTGAGGGTCGAGGAGCCTTTCTCCAGTACGCCGGTCATCTCCAGCACCATGGCCAGCAGCTTGAGCATGGAGCCGCCGATGATGGCCGGGATGAGGGGGGACATGGTGCCGATCAGGGCGTCGAGGATGGCGGCGCCCATGCGGCGCAGGCTCCAGCCAGCGGAAGCCTCCGGAAGCGGAGTCTGCCCACCGCCCTGGGGCAGCAGGGCCAGCACTTCGCGATAGGCGTGGGAGACGGTGTTGCCGATGATCACCTGACACTGGTTGTCCGCCTGCACCACCCCGAGCACGCCCGTGATGGCCTTGAGGGCAGGGCCATTGACCCGGGCGGGATCGCCGAGCACAAAGCGCAGCCGCGTCATGCAGTGGGTCACGGCGACGACGTTGTCGGCGCCGCCGAGTGCGGTGATGACGGTACCGGCCAGAGCCGCATAGTTTTTTGACATCGAGGTAGATCCTTTTAACCAAGTGGGCCTGCTCGCCCCCGCCGCCGCGAAGGGCGGGAACGCGCATGAAACTGAGTGTGGAACCGGTTCCACATGGAGTGCGCGGCCTGAGCGCGGGAGACAAGCATCTTGTGCAGCGAGCGTCCGGATCCGTGAATGGCATCACTGAACCCGGGCCTGCACGCCATTCGTGCGACGACAAGCCGGGGGCGGTGCAGTACACTGCGCCCCGTTACGAGCAAGGGAGAACACAATGACGACGATGCTGGAGGTGGCAAGGCGGGCAGGGGTGTCGAAGGCGACGGTCTCCCGGGTGTTGTCGGGCAATGGTTACACCAGCCAGGAGACCCGGGACCGGGTGCAGCAGGCCATCGAGGAGTGCGGCTATCGCCCCAACCTGGTGGCGAGGCAGCTGGCGACCAGGCACACCCGGACCCTGGGACTGGTGGTCACCAACACCCTCTACCACGGCGTCTACTTCGGCGAGCTGCTCTCCCAGGTGGCGCGGATGACCGAGGATCGCGGGCGCCAGCTCATACTGGCGGACGGCAAGCACAGCGCCGACGAGGAGCGCCAGGCCATCCAGTATCTGCTCGATTCCCGTTGCGATGGCGTCATCATCTATCCGCGCTTTCTTGGGGTGGAGGAGATGGACGAGATCATCGAGCAGCATGAGCAGCCCATCTTAAATGCGAAAGGGGACTCCCTCCGACGTAGGTGGGAGGGGAATTTCGCCGGGGCGTCAGCCCCGCTGGT
>NZ_JAPDBQ010000057.1:0-24184 GCF_027705325.1 Aeromonas sp. QDB18 | reverse complement strand
ACCTCAAGAGCATGTTGGTTGAATTGGGGCATGCAGTCGTGGCAAGCCCTCCGATGCCATATCGGCTCTTGAAGCTGACTGAGGGTCATGGGTAATCAGGAAATAAAATGCTACCTCCTCGTGCCAGCCTCCTTGTAGGTCAAGGTTTAACCACCTATTAATATTGTATTAAAAAAGGATTTTATGCATCCATCCGCTCTATATTTTGGCAAAAAATTCTTCGATACTTACATTAAAGATATTTCAGAACCTCTCAATATAAATGAGATAGGTTCGCAAGATGTGAATGGTAGTATCAGAGATTTCTTTGTATGCAAAGATAATATTATCTATACTGGCTTGGACTTTACCCAAGGGAAAGGTGTTGATATCTTGATCAGCGATCCTTACCGGCTCCCTGTAGAAGATGCATCTACCGATGTTGTCGTGACCAGCTCCTGCCTTGAGCATTCAGAGCTATTTTGGCTCTCATTCAGTGAAATGCTAAGAATTTTGAAGCCTGGTGGCCTTATCTATATAAATGTTCCAAGTAACGGATACATACATAGATACCCTGTCGACTGCTGGCGCTTTTACCCTGATTCAGGAAAGGCTTTAGAAACCTGGGGGCGTCGTTGTGGCTATGGTGTAACGCTACTGGAGTCATTTACCAGCGCACAGTTCTCTCATTTGCAAGAAGACAGATGGAGTGATTATATCGCCGTGTTCGCAAAAGGTGATATTCGGGCAAATAGTGTACAACGAATGTCTTTCTGTACTGACAAAACACTTAAAAACATTTACACGAATATTCATGGCATTCAAGACACAGACTTCACCCCTGAAGATTTTAAAATTCAGGAGAAATATAAAAACCAAGTCGCAGACATTCAAAAAAGATTGGACTTGGTAGTGCATTCTTACGAAAATAAGCTAGGGAAAGTGCGAACAAGTATCCCACGAACAAAAAATGAAAATTTTAGTCATTTAATATCAATGGGTTACCAGTAAATGCTCTCGTGCCATATGACTTATTCGCACCTTCCCTAGCTCAGAAAGATATTGAGATCGAGAAACTTAAATCTTTATTGACCCCTTAAACGTAGAAGAGACAGAGAGAAACGATATGAAAATCCTTGTGACTGGCGGTGCCGGCTTTATCGGCTCTGCCGTTGTTCGCCATATCATCCAACATACCCAAGATGCTGTGGTCAACCTCGACAAGCTGACCTATGCAGGCAACCTGGAATCCCTGGCTGAGGTCTCGGGCAGCGATCGCTACGCGTTTGAGCAGGTCGACATCTGCAACCGCACCGAGCTGGATCGGGTGTTTGCCGCGCATCAACCCGATGCCGTGATGCATCTGGCGGCAGAGAGTCACGTCGATCGCTCCATCACCGGCCCTGCCGATTTTATCGAGACCAATATCGTCGGCACCTATATGTTGCTGGAAGCGGCTCGTGCGTATTGGAATAGCCTGGACGAGGCGCGCAAGGCGGCGTTCCGCTTCCACCATATCTCCACCGACGAGGTGTATGGCGACCTGCCCCACCCGGATGAAGCCGCCCCCGGCGTGGCGCTGCCGCTCTTTACCGAGACCACCCCTTATGCCCCCAGCAGCCCCTACTCTGCCTCCAAGGCATCGAGCGACCATCTGGTTCGCGCCTGGCGCCGTACCTACGGTCTGCCGACCGTGGTCACCAACTGCTCCAACAACTATGGCCCCTATCACTTCCCCGAGAAGCTGATCCCGCTGGTGATCCTGAATGCTCTGGATGGCAAGCCGCTGCCTGTCTATGGCAAGGGCGACCAGATCCGCGACTGGCTCTATGTGGAAGACCATGCCCGTGCACTGTATACCGTGGTCACCACTGGCGTAATGGGCGAGACCTACAACATCGGTGGACACAACGAGAAACAGAACCTGGAGGTGGTGCACACCATCTGCGATCTGCTCGATGAGATGGTGCCAAAAGCCGGCTCCTATCGTGATCAAATCACCTATGTGGCCGACCGCCCCGGCCACGACCGTCGTTATGCCATCGATGCCAGCAAGATGAGCGCCGAGCTGGATTGGCAGCCGCAAGAGACCTTCGAATCCGGCATCCGCAAAACCGTGCTGTGGTACCTGGAAAATCAGCAGTGGGTCAACAACGTCAAAAGCGGGGCCTATCAATCCTGGATTGAGCAGAACTACGGGGAGCGTGCCTGATGCATATCCTGTTGTTCGGCAAGAATGGTCAGGTAGGCTGGGAGTTGCAGCGCTCACTCGCCCCATTGGGCCGGGTTACCGCGGTTGATTTTGATTCCACCGACTATTGCGGTGATTTCAGCAACCCGGCCGGCGTGGCGGAAACGGTGCGCCTGCTCAAGCCGGACGTGATTGTGAATGCTGCGGCCCATACCGCCGTCGACAAGGCGGAAAGCGAGCGGGAATTCGCCGAGCTGCTCAACGCCACCAGCGTGGCTGCGATAGCCAAAGAAGCCGAGGCGTTGGGAGCCTGGTTGGTCCACTACTCTACCGATTACGTCTTCGATGGCAGTGGCGAGCGTCCCTGGGTCGAAAGCGATAAAACTGCCCCGCTCAATGTCTATGGAGAGACCAAGCTGGCTGGGGAGCAGGCGGCAGCACTTTGCTCACGCCATCTTATCTTCCGCACCAGCTGGGTCTATGCCGCCCGTGGCGCCAACTTCGCTAAAACCATGCTGCGCTTTGGCAAGGAGCGAAGTGAAATGTCGGTCATCAATGACCAATTCGGCGCTCCGACCGGTGCTGAACTGCTGGCCGACTGCACGGCCCATGCGATCCGCACGGCGCAGCACAAACCCGAGGTGGCGGGGCTTTACCATCTGATCGCCTCGGGCACCACGACCTGGTTTGACTATGCGCAGCTGGTGTTTGCCAAAGCCAGAGAGGCAGGGGTTGAACTGGCAGTCACGCAACTCAATGCGGTACCGACCAGCGCGTTTCCAACGCCAGCCAAACGTCCCCACAACTCACGACTCGATACCACCAAGTTCCAGCGCACCTTCAATCTGCGCCTGCCGGACTGGACTGTCGGTGTCGAGCGAATGCTGACCGAGATCATCGAAAAATAAGAAAATAAAGACAGCGTGGGTATACGGTTTCACGCTCCAGTAGGGATAAAACGCAAAATGAGTGTTATGCAAGCGCACTCACTTTGATGGGTTACATAATTCAAAGATAAGAAATCAAGTACTATGAACAAATGTAAAGGTATTATTCTGGCCGGTGGCTCTGGCACTCGTCTCTATCCCGTCACCATGGCCGTCAGCAAACAGTTGCTGCCCATCTATGACAAGCCGATGATCTATTACCCGCTGAGCACCCTGATGCTGGCGGGTATTCGCGATATTTTGATCATCAGTACTCCGCAGGATACCCCTCGTTTTGAGCAGTTGCTGGGTGATGGCAGCCAGTGGGGCTTGAATCTGCAATACAAGGTACAACCGAGCCCGGATGGCCTGGCACAAGCCTTTGTTCTGGGGGAAGAGTTTATTGGCTCTGACCCCTGTGCCCTGGTGCTGGGTGACAATATCTTCTATGGCCACGACCTTCAGAAACAGTTGGAGGCAGCCGCAGCCAAGCCTTATGGCGCCACCGTGTTTGCCTATCACGTGCACGATCCAGAGCGCTATGGGGTAGTGGAATTTGATAAACAGGGAACGGCGATTTCTCTGGAAGAAAAGCCACTCGAGCCCAAGAGCAACTATGCAGTGACCGGCCTCTATTTCTACGATAACAGCGTGGTGGAGATTGCGAAGAGCCTGAAGCCTTCTCCTCGTGGTGAACTGGAAATTACCGACGTGAACCGCATCTACCTTGAGCAGGGTAACCTGTCGGTCGCCATGATGGGCCGTGGCTATGCCTGGCTCGATACAGGCACCCACGAGAGCTTGATTGAGGCGAGCAACTTTATTCAGACCATCGAACATCGCCAGGGATTGAAAGTGGCATGTCCTGAAGAAATTGCGTTCCACAAAGGCTTTATCACTGCCGAGCAGGTGATGAAACTGGCGGAGCCGTTGAAAAAGAACGCCTACGGTCAGTATCTGTTGAAAATGCTGAAGTAATAATGTCCCCATGGGGCTATCAGCCCCATTTATACACCAGGTATTCATGATGAATGTTATTCAAACCAAGATCCCCGATGTTTTTATCTTTGAGCCGAAAGTGTTCGGCGATGACCGTGGCTTTTTCTTTGAGAGTTTTAATCACCAACAATTCGAAGCGGCCATTGGCCGTAGCGTGACCTTTGTACAAGATAACCACTCCAAATCATCCAAAGGCGTATTACGCGGCTTGCACTATCAACTGCCTCCCCACGCCCAGGGTAAACTGGTGCGCTGTGTCGCGGGTGAGGTGTTTGATGTAGCAGTAGATATCCGTAAAAGCTCGCCGACCTTCGGACAATGGGTGGGGGTTCACCTTTCTGGGGAAAACAAGCGGCAGCTGTGGATCCCGGAAGGGTTTGCCCACGGTTTTATCACATTGACTGACACTGCTGAGTTCTTGTACAAAACTACCAATTATTATGCCCCCAGCAGTGATCGAGGCATTAAGTGGAATGATGACTCCATTGCAATTGAATGGCCGGCTCTGGATTGCGATATCATTACGTCCGCAAAAGACAGCGTTGCCAAGTCATTACTCGATGCAGATCTATTTATCTGAATTCCACTCCCCGTTCCGACACGGGGAGTTTTCTACCACGTAGAGCAAAAATGAAATTATTGACAGGTTCAAAAGGAATCCTGGCCAGAAAAGCAAATATTGAACCTATGCTTGGCTGCCAGTTACATCTCTTCCACGACAATATGCCGTTTGCTGACAATGACGTGATAGTGGGCTGGGGTCAAAAGGCCAATACCTATCAAATAAGGCGGAAAGCGACGTCACTGGGCCTGCCCTATTGGCAGCTGGAAGATGGCTTTATTGGCTATATCGGCCATCCGGCCAAGGGTGGCAAGGCGGTGTCCCTTATCGCCGATCCTGTCGGTATCTATTACGATGCCCGCCAACCCAGCCAGCTTGAACAGCTGATCGCCACCCCCTGTGACGCCGCCATGCTGGCGCGAGCCGAGCGGCTTGTCCATGAGCTGGTGCGCCTTGGGGTCACCAAATACAACTGCTATGCCGGGCGACCCACTTCTCTCTCTTCTTGTTCGGCGACCAACCTGACGGCGAAGGATGTCGCCGGGCTGCCTGTGGCACTGGCCCAGCGCCTGCTGCAAGATGGCAGGCCCTGCGTCTTGCTGGTGGATCAGGTGGCCGGGGATCTCTCCATTCCCGGCGCTCTGGCCAGCGAGGCGGACTTTATCGCCATGGTGGAGGCGGCGCGGCGCAATCATCCCGATGCCCGCCTCTTGCTTCGCACCCACCCGGATACCCGCTTTGGCAAGAAGCGTGGCGTGCTGGCCAGACTGAAACTGAGCGATGTAGAGATCGTTGCCGACCATTGTCATCCCCATGCCCTGCTCAACCTGGTGGATGCCGTTTACACGGTGTCATCCCAACTCGGCTTCGAGGCGCTGCTGCTCGGCAAATCGGTGTATTGCTTCGGCATGCCGTTTTATGCGGGTTGGGGCCTGACCCAGGACAGCAAATCGTGTAAACGCCGCAACGTTCAGGTGTCACTGGCCCAACTGGTGGCGGCGGCGCTGATCTGCTATCCCCGCTATCTGGATCCCGTGCTTGGTCAACGCTGCGAGGTGGAAGAGGTGATCGCCATCATCGCCCGCCAGCAGAAGGCCGCTCCCCGCTGGCGCAGGCTCTATCTGGTGGGGTTCTCCTTGTGGAAGCGCGCCTTTATGCAGGCCTTCTGCCGGCCCCTGGCCGAGGAACTCTGCTTTGTGCGCAAGCCGCCAAAACGGCTGACCGGTGACGAGCAAGTGCTGGTGTGGGGCAGTCGTTACCCCGAGCTCACCTCGGCTATTCGGGTGGAAGATGGCTTTATCCGCTCCAAGGGGCTTGGCTCCAACCTGTGTCGCCCCTCTTCCCTGTCGCTGGATCCGGTCGGGATCTATTTCGACAGCCGAAGTCCCAGCGGGCTCGAGCAGTTGCTCAATTACCAGGAGCTGACCCAGTCACAGCTCGACCGGGGTGAGCAACTGCTCACCCTGCTGCGCGAAAACAAGGTGAGCAAATACAATGTCGGCGCCCCGGCGCACTTCACGCCCCCCGCCGATGGCCGTCCCCTGGTGCTGGTGGTGGGCCAGGTGGATGGGGATGCCTCCATCCTGACCGGCAGCCCGACCATTCGCAGCAACGAGCAGTTGCTCTGGGCGGTGCGCGCCGCCAAACCAGAGGCCCACATCCTCTACAAACCCCACCCGGATGTGGTGGCGGGCAATCGGGCCGGGGCTATTTCTGCGGCCTGCCTGGCGGAGTGCGTGGACAGCCAGGTGCTGGATATCGGCCTGACCAGCCTCTATCCCCACGTGGACGAGCTGCACACCATGACTTCTCTGAGCGGCTTCGAGGCGCTGGTGCAAGGGGTCAAGGTGACGACCTGGGGCCAGCCCTTCTACAGCGGCTGGGGGCTGACCACAGATGCCCATCCCCCGGCCCGGCGCCAGCGCTCACTCCCCCTGGCGGCACTGGTCTATCTGACCCTGGTAGCCTATCCGCTCTATATCGATTGGCAGAGCGGACTCTGGATAAGTCCGGAACAGTTGATCCGCCAACTGGCCACACAAGGCCAATCATCTACCCGCAAGTCGAGCCGCTGGCAGCGCTGGCAAGTCAAGCTGAGTTATCTGGTGCAGACCCTGCTGCAACGCCCCTCCCTTCCCCAGTTGATGAGATAAGTCGTACATGAAGATTTTGCTGCTACAAGGACCGCTGGGCCCCTTCTTTCAGACCCTCAGCCAGGTGCTTTCCGACGCTGGCCACGAGGTCTACAAGATCCATTTCAACGGGGGGGATGAGTGCTGGCGCTGCGTGGGCCATAGCGAACGCTTCACCGGCAAGCCGGATACCTGGAACACCTTCTTTCGCCGCTTCATCAAGCGCCATGGCATCGACAGTCTCATCTGTTACGGTGATTGCCGTTACTACCATCAGAAGGCCATCCGTATCTGCAAGCTGAAAAAAATCCGTGTCTGGGCCATGGAGGAGGGCTACCTGCGTCCCGACTTCGTGACCCTGGAGCAAGGGGGCGTCAATGCCTTCAGCCCGCTCTATGCCAAGCGTGACTCGCTGGCCGAGATGACATGGCCAGCGCCTTATGAGGCGCCGCTGAAGGTGGGCAAGACCTTCGCCCGCCGGGCCTGGTATGCCAGCCGCTACCACATCAACAAGAACCTGTTGCGCTGGCGCTACCCCCATTTCGTCAATCACAGGCCCTGGAGTCTCTATCAGGAGGCCAGGGGCTGGGTCGCTGGGGGCCTGGTGAAGTGGAAGCACAGATGGAGCGACCACTCCCTGCTCAAGGCCCTGCCCCGGCACAAGGGGCATATCTTCTTCGTGCCGCTGCAGGTCACCGAAGACTTTCAGATCCGGGAGCATTCGGATTTGAGCGGGGTGGAAGAGATGGTCGCCCAGGTGATGAACTCCTTCGCCGAGCACGCCCGCCGCGAGGATGTACTGCTGTTCAAACACCACCCCATGGATCGGGGCTATGTCAGCTATCAATCCCAGATCAACCGACTTATCACGCTGCTCGGGTTGGAAGGACGGGTGTTCTATGGTTATGAACTGCCACTGCCTACCCTCTATCCGCTGCTCAAGGGGGTCATCACCATCAACAGCACGGTTGGCCTCTCCGCCTTGTTACACCATGTGCCCACCCACTGCCTTGGGCGAGCCCTCTATGATCTGCACGGACTGACAACCCGCGGCACATTGGAAGGGTTTTGGCACAAGCAAGATCCCGTTTGCAAAAAGACCTTCGAACGGATGCGTCAGTCATTGCTGCATCTGACCCAGCTCAATGCCAGCTTCTACCGTCATCTGGACATGGGTGCCATAGCCGTGGTGAACAAGATAGGCCAACACAATGAGCAATCGGCTTCTGTCCAGAAGAGCAAACGCCAAACCCTCTCTTCCGGCGTTGTCGGGGCCTTGAGCATGACCATCCTGAGCGCATTTTGCCTTTTGACCGAGGAGATGCTGACACCAATGACCATGCTCTGACTCATACCGAGCAGGAAAAAGCCCGCGGATGCGGGCTTTTTTGCAGGTGGCGGTCACACGCTGCGGGGGCGCAGGTGGGCGTGCCAGCGGGCCTCCCACTTCTTGAACAGCCAGACGATGGCGAAGGTGAGCAGCATGTAGAGCAGGCCAGCGGTCAGGAACGCCTCGAACGGGCTGTAGTAGCGGGAGTTGATGATCCGCGCGGCCCCCGTCAGGTCGACTATGGTGATGATGCCCGCCACCGCCGAGCCCTGCAGCATGAAGATCACCTCGTTGCTGTAGGCGGGCAGCGCACGGCGAAACGAGTTGGGCAGTATGATGCGGGTGAGGGTCTGCCAGCGGGTCATGCCGAAGGCGCTCGCCGCCTCTATCTGCCCCTTGGGCATGTTCATCACGGCGCCCCGCACTATCTCGGCGGTGTAGGCACCGGTGTTGAGGGTGAACGCCAGCAGGGCGCAGAACCAGGCCTCGGAGAAGAGGGACCAGGCCGCGCTGTTCTTCAGCCACTCCCACTGGGCGGCGCCGTAGTAGATGATGAAGAGCTGCACCAGCAGCGGGGTGCCGCGGAAGAAGTAGATATAGGCCCAGATCGGTCCCTTGATCAGCCAGTTGCGGCTGTTGCGCAATATGCCCATGGGCACCGCCAGCAGGAGCCCCAGCATGAGGGAAGCCGCCACCAGCCAGATGGTGGTGTAGAAGCCCTCCCAGTAGGTGGGCCACTCCGTGAGAATGATCGAGAAATCCATGGCTTACCTCGTCTTGATCGCGTAGTGACGCTCGGCCCACTTGAGCGCCGAGGTAGAGACTGCGGTGAAGATCAGGAAGATCAGCGCCACCGCCATGTAGAAGGTGAACGGCTGCTGGGTCGAGCCCGCCGCGAGCGACGCCTTGCGCACCATGTCATCGAGCCCGATGATGGAGACCAGGGCCGTGGTCTTGAGCAGTACCAGCCAGTTGTTGCCAAACCCCGGCAGGGCGTGGCGCATCATCTGGGGGAAGAGGATCCGCACAAACACCTGGCTCGCCCGCATGCCAAAGGCGCGCGCGGCCTCGAGCTCTCCCTTGTCCACCGCCAGGATGGCGCCGCGGAAGGTCTCGGTCATGTAGGCGCCGAAGATGAAGCCGATGGTGGCCACCCCGGCCGCAAACGGGCTGATGTCGATGTAATCCGGCAGCAACGAGACCCACTCCTGGTTCGGATTGCTCTCGAGCAGGTAGTTGTTGTACGCCTCGTTGACCCAGGTGCAGATCCCGTTGATGAGGACCTGACCGCCGAAGAACAGCAGCATCATCAGCACCAGATCCGGGATGCCGCGAATGACGGTGGTGTAGGCCGCCGCGATGCCGCGCGCCCACTTGTAAGGGGAAAGCTTGGCCAGGGCCCCCAGCATGCCGAGCACCAGGGCCAGCAGCAGGGAGGCGATCGCCACCTCCAGGGTGATCCAAGCCCCCTCCAGCAGGGAGGTTTCGTATCCTTTCAAATCAAACATATGCAATGCAGCTCCATCGCAATCGGGCCCGTCACTCCCAGCGGAAGGCAACGGGCCCGATGACTACTGACGGGATCAACCTGTCGTTGTTCGCCTGACGTTGACTTACTCGCCGTACACGTCGAAGTCGAAGTACTTGTCGTTGATTTCCTTGTACTTGCCGTTGGCGCGCAGGGCCAGGATGGCGGCATTGAATTTCTCTTTCAGATCCTTGTCCGCCTTGCGCACCGCGATGCCGGCCCCCTCGCCAAACCACTTGGGATCGGTCAGTTTCGGGCCGATGAACTCGAAGGCGTCACCGCCCTCTTTCTTCAGCAGGCCGTCGCTGATGGCGGCAGAGTCGGCCATCACGTAATCGACGCGGCCGGACTTCAGGTCGAGATAGGCCTCATCCGCGGTGCCATAGCGCTTGATGGTGGCATTGGGGAAGTTGTCGGTGATGTAGGTGTCCATGGAGGTGGCACGCTGCACGGCGATGGTCTTGCCATCCATGAAGGCCTTGTCCAGCTGGATCTCGGTGCCCTTCTTGGCGGCGAAGCGGGCCGGAATGTGCTGGTACTTCTGGGTGAAGTCCACCTTCTTCTTGCGCTCTTCGGTGATGTCCATGGTGGCGATGATGGCGTCATACTTGCGCGACAGCAGCGCCGGAATGATGCCGTCCCAGTCCTGCTTGATCAGGGTGCACTTCACCTTCATCTCCTCGCACAGGGCGTTGGCGATGTCGATGTCGAAGCCTTTCACCTCGCCGCTCGGCTCGGTCCAGGAGAAGGGAGGATAGGCCCCTTCCACCCCGATCCGCACCTCTTTCCACTCCTTGGCCATCAGGCTACCGGAACACAGGGCCGTCATCACGGCAGTCGCCAGCATCAGCTTGTTCATGTATCTCTCCTTGATAAACACGTCGATCGTTGAAAGTACGGAAATAGCATCCCGTCCATCAATAGATGGAGGAGATGAATTGCTTGAATCGCTCCGACTTGGGATGAGCGAAGATCTCCTTGGGATTGCCCTCCTCCTCCACCCGCCCCTGATGCAGGAACATGACCTTGTTCGACACATCGCGGGCAAACGACATCTCGTGGGTCACCACCATCATGGTGCGCCCCTCTTCCGCCAGCTCGCGCATCAGGCCGAGGACCTCGCCCACCAGCTCGGGGTCGAGGGCCGAGGTCGGCTCGTCGAACAGCATCACTTCCGGCTCCACCGCCAGCGCACGGGCGATGGCCGCCCGCTGCTGCTGGCCACCTGAGAGGTGGCCGGGGTAGTAGTCGCGTCGCTCCCAGAGCCCGACCCGGTTCAGCAGATGCTCCGCCTTGGCGATGGCCTCGGCACGGGGCACCTTGAGCACCTGGATGGGCACTTCGATGATGTTCTGCATGATGGTCATGTGCGACCAGAGATTGAAGCTCTGAAACACCATGGCCAGCCGGCTGCGGATACGCTCCACCTGGCGCATGTCCTCCGGCAGCCGCTCGCCGGAACGACTGGTCTTCATCCGGATCAGTTCCCCATGCAGGGAGACGCTGCCCGACGAAGGGGTTTCAAGCAGATTGATACAGCGTAGAAAGGTCGACTTCCCCGAACCCGAGGAGCCGATGAGGGAGATCACATCCCCCTTGTGGGCCGTCATATCGATGCCCTTGAGCACTTCGTGGGTGCCAAAATACTTGTGCAGATCACGAACTTCCAGTGCGGCAACGTCGCTCATCCATTACAACCTTGTCTGTCCCTAGACGCCGCTTCGGCGTGACACCACCACCGGAACATTTAACAAAACGTTAACCGATGGCAACCTTCAGCGAAAATATCATTCAGGTAGTTAAAAAACAATACAGAACCGAGGTATTTGGTGGTTTATCTGTATTTTTATTGGCCTGACCGGTATTTTTCAGCACTTTGTCTGCATAAAATGCATTTTTTGTCACCGGTGCCATACCGACCTTTTATACCCGCAACGCACTGGTGGCAAGAATATTCCACCATCCACGCCGGATGTCACCCAAAATGACTTTATTCATCCGGCATAGTCACCACCGTCGCACAATTTTACGGGGATGGAATTGATTTTACTGGTGATGTGCCCCCCATCTCCGGACCTTGCCCCTCCCCTCCCTCCTCAAAAAAACATAACAATGTTATAAAAAAGGCCCGTATGGGGCACTCAAACACCGGGATATGTGACACAGACGCAACAAGTCGTGATAAGGTGCCGTTTCTCCCAGTTTTGTGACCGAGGCCCCGATGTTGCTCAATGTGTTGCTGATCCTGCTGCCGCTCGTGATCGGCTATCTGATCCCCCTCTCCTCCACCCGGCTGGTCAAGCTGGTCAACCAGTCGCTGGGCAAGATGGTCTATCTCATCCTGTTCCTGATGGGGCTGGGGCTCGCCTACGTGGAGAACCTCGGCAGCAACCTGGCGGTGATCTTCAAGGTGGCCGGCATCATGCTGACCGCCATTACCCTGTGCAACCTGCTGGCCCTCTGGTGGCTGGACAGGCGCAGCCCACCCACCCACGAGGCGAGCGACGGCAAGATGCCGAGCAAGCTGCACCTCCTGTGGGAATCCCTCCAGCTCTGTTTCGTGGTGCTGGGGGGCGTCCTGCTGGGGCTGCTGGTGGACCTGCGCGCCCTGCCCATCGACCGCTTGAGCGAATGGGCCCTGATGCTGCTGCTGCTGCTCATCGGCATCCAGATGCGCAACTCCGGCATGCACCTGCGCCAGATCCTGCTCAACCCCTGGGGCATGAAGATCGCCGCCACCGTCATCGTCAGCAGCTGGCTCGGCAGCCTGCTGGCCTCACAACTGCTGGGCATGCCCTTTGCCCACGGGCTGGCCATGAGCTCCAGCTTCGGCTGGTACTCGCTCTCCGGCATCCTGGTGGCGGACAAGCTGGGCCCCGTGCTGGGTTCGGCCGCCTTCATCAACGATCTGGGGCGCGAGCTGATCGCCATCCTGATCATTCCCATCCTGATGCGCCGCCACCCCTCCGCCGCCATCGGCTACGGTGGCGCCACGGCGCTGGACTTCACCCTGCCGGTCATCCAGAAGTCCGGCGGCATCCAAGTGGTGCCGGTGGCCATCGTCTCCGGCTTCCTTCTGAGCCTGCTCGGCCCCATCCTGATCCTGGGGTTCCTGGCCATCTGACCGGGACACACACCGCAAAAAACGAAGCCCGGCACCCATGCCGGGTTTTTCGTATGTGAACGGGGATGAAGAGATCCGGCTGATGCGCCACTCAGGCTCGCCACTGGCCGCCGCTCATGACCCTTTCTATGGCGAGGGTCTCGGGGTCGATGAGCAGCAGATCCGCGTCCTGCCCCACCCCCAGGGAGCCCTTGCCAGTCAGCCCCAGCGCCCTGGCCGGGTTGGCCGTCACCACCGCCAGCGCGCTGGCAAGGGGCACGCCGAGGGCACAGGCCCGGATGCATTGCTGCCACAGGCTCCCTATCTGGCCGCTGCGCAGCTCGATGAGGCGCCCCTCGCCGTCGAAACGCGGCAGGCTGGCGTTGGCATCCGAGCTGAAACTGATGCGATCCCAGGGCACGCCGGCCGTCAGAAGCCCCACCAGGGCATCCGCCGCCAGCTGCTCGCCATCATCCAGCAGGTCGGGGAAGCTGGAGGCAGTGAGATCCACCCAGCCCCCGGCCCGCCCCCAGTCGATGGCCTCGGCAAAGAGCCAGGGGTTGCGGTTGCAGTGGGTGGGGTAGAGCTGGCGCAGCGGGATGTCGGTGGCGTCCCGCAGGGCCCGCAGCGGCGCCAGCGCACCCCGGCCATCCCCCAGATGGAAGAAGCTCACTCCGCTCTTGCCCGAGAGCAACCCGGCCACCCGCGCCTCGCTCGCCAGCCGCGCCAGCTCGTCATGGGTGGGGGCGCTGGATCTGTGGTCGCTGATGGCCACCTCCCCCACCCCCAGCACCTCGGGGATCAGCATGATGTCCGACTCCACCGATCCGGTGAGGGTCTTGACCGGCAGGTGGTAGGAGCCGGTATACATGTAGGCGCTCACCCCGGCGGCGCGAAACTCGCGCACCTTGCCGAGCACCTGGGCCGGGGTGCGGGTCAGGCTGTCGGTACCGAGCGCCGCCACCAGCGTCGTGACCCCGGCCGCCAGGGCCTCGTCGGCGGCAAGCTCCCGGGTGCGAAAGGCAAAGCCCCCCTCCCCGCCGCCCCCCGTGATGTGGGCGAGCGGGTCCACCAGCCCCGGCACCAGATAGCGGCCACGGCCGTCGACCCGCACCAGCGGCCAGTCGGCCGGGACCGTCAGCCCCCTGCCCATCCAGGCGATGCGACCATCGGCCACCAGCAGATCCTGCTGGCCGAGGGGGGCCGGAGTGAAGACCTCGGCCCCCTCGATCAGTGTCAACATGGGGTATCTCCTTGCTGCATGAAAAAAGAGGGAGCAAGCTCCCTCTGCCTGTTACCCATCAACCGCCATAGATGTCGTACTTGAAGTACTTCTGGTTGATCTCCTGATACTTGCCGTTGGCGCGCAGGGCCTTGATCGCCTCGTTCAGCTTGGCCCTGAGATCCTGATCCCCCTTGCGCACCGCGATCCCCATGCCGTCGCCAAACCACTGGCGATCGGTCAGGGCCGGCCCCACATACTCGAACTTGTCGCCCCCTTCCTTGCTGAGCAGCCCCTGATCGATGGCCGAGGCATCGGCCAGCAGGGCCAGCACCCGACCCGCCTTCAGATCGAGATAGGCCTCATCGGCACTGCCATAGCGCACTATGGTGACGTTGGAGCCAAAGTTGTCGGTCAGGTACTTGTCGTGGGTGGTGGCACGCTGCACCCCGATGCGCTTGCCCGCCATGCCCTCTGGCGTCAGCGTCAGCTCGGTGCCCTTGGCCGCCACGAAGCGGTTCGGGATGCGGGCGTATTTCTCGGTGAAGTCGACCTTCTTGCGCCGCTCGTCGGTGATCGACATGGCGGCGATGATCCCGTCGTATTTGCGCGACAGCAGGGCCGGGATCATGCCGTCCCAATCCTGGGCCACCAGCTCGCACTTGACGGCCATCTGCTGGCACAGGGCGTTGGCCAGATCGATGTCAAAACCCTTGATCTCCCCGGACGCGTCGGTCCAGGAGAAGGGAGGGTAGGCCCCCTCCACGCCGAAACGAACGGTCTTCCACTCCTTGGCGGTGACGGGGGTAGCCAGCAGGCAGGCAGCAAACAGGGCTGACAGAGTCAGTGTGGTCTTCATCATGAGTACTCCATTACATAGAAAGCGCACAGGCGCGGTCAAGGCATCGCAAGCGCGGGCAAGCGATGGCCAAAAAACGGCAAATTGCAGATGAGCAGGATTACGCCGCCACGGGCATCATTTGATTGGCTGGCGTCAATGAACTGCTCCGGGGCCTCGACTTATTCGTCGAACCACTCGGAGAGATAGAAAGGCTTGAAGTAGAAGGCCAGAAAAAAGCCTCTGGCTTTGCGCATCATGGTGATTTGTCGCGTCCTGTGACAAAGATGACATGCACCTTACCACGCCCCAAATTTGCCCCGCAAGGGGGCGCTGACGGCGCGATGAAAAATCCTGCCCATGGTCAATCCGGCCGGCATCCGTTAGGCTCGGATCACCCACTCCACCCAGGCACGCGAGCCGCAGCCCATGAACTTTCTGGCCCATCTTCATCTGGCGGCCCATACCCAGAGCTCCCTCACCGGCAACCTGCTGGGGGACTTCGTCAAGGGGCCGCTGCCATCGGGCCTCGCCCCCCACTTCGATGAGGGGATCTGGCTGCACCGCAAGATAGATGCCTTCACCGACACCCACCCCGCCCACCGGGCGGCGGTCACCGGCTTCGAGGCCCCCTGGCGCCGTTTCGGCGGCATCCTGGTGGACATGCTCTACGACCACTGGCTCAGCCTGCACTGGCGGCAATTCAGCCCGCAGCCCCTGCCCCACTTCCTGCACCAGAGCTATGGTCAACTTCTGGCGGACGATGTCTCTCTACCTGGGGGGCTGCCGCCGCCCCTCAGGCGGATGGCGCAACAGGACTGGCTCGCCTCCTATCAAGACAGGGAGGGGCTGATCCTGACCCTCAACGGCATCGGCCGCCGACTGCGCCGCCCCCTGCCGCTCGGGGAGGCCCTCGCCACCCTTGATGCAGCCCAGTGGCGGGCCGGTGAGCAGGGCTTCCTGCGCTTCTATCCCGAATTGATGCGCTTTTGCGAGGAGCAGATCGCCGCGCACCGCACCACCGGGGAGCACCAGGTTCCCTAGGTTGCAGCCCGGCCCCCGTGGCCGAAAACGCGGGCGGGACGAGGAGTGAAACGGGTGATGGATCAGATTGGGTCTTTTATGGCACCCAAAAAGGGAGGAGACTGGCGATGCCGCTCGGCCCGGGCTCAGGCTGAACGGGCGCGGCTGGGCTAGACTCAGCCCCCTCAAGACCCAAGGAGACCTCTTCATGTCATTGCGATTATTCTGTAGCGCCCTGTGCGGCGCCCTCCTGGCCGGTGGTGCCGTTCACGCCACCGAGCCGGTTCATGCAGCCATCTTGTTTGAAAACGTGCGTATCTTCGATGGCAAGGGGAGTGCCCTCAGCGCCCCCTCCTCCGTCCTGGTGGAAGGCAACCTGATCACCAGGATCAGCCAGGGCGGCATCAAGGTGGAGGGTGAAGTGCAACGCATCGACGGCCAGGGCAAGACCCTGATGCCGGGCCTCATCGACGCCCATACCCACCTGATGTTCGCCACCCTGCCGCAGATTGCCGTGCTGACCAACGACGTCACCTTCACCACGGTCGCGGCAACCAGGGCGGCCAACGACATGCTGATGCGCGGCTTCACCAGTGCCCGTGATCTCGGCGGCCCCGTGTTCGGCCTCAAGAAGGGGATCGACATGGGGTTGATCAATGGACCGCGTATCTGGCCGGCCGGCGCCATGATCTCCCAGTCCGGTGGCCACGGCGACTTCCGCCTGCCCAACGAACTGCCGGCACTGGCGGGACAATACTCCTTCGGCGAGCGGGCCAACGCGGCCATGGTCGCCGACAGTCCGGATGCCGTGCGCCAGCGCACCCGCGAGCAACTGGCCCTCGGCGCCTCCCAGATCAAGGTGATGGCCGGTGGCGGTGTGGCCTCCAACTATGATCCCATCGATGTGACCCAGTACACGGTGCCGGAGATCCGTGCCGCGGTGGAGGCCGCCGACAACTGGGGCACCTATGTGACCGTACACGCCTATACCCCGAAAGCGGTGCGCCAGGCCATCGAGGCAGGCGTCAAGTGCATCGACCACGGTCAGATGCTCGACGAGGACACTGCCAGACTGATGGCCGAGAAGGGGGTCTGGTGGAGCCTGCAACCCTTCACCGACGATCGCAAGTCCCCCTTCCCGGAGGGCTCGGCCAACCGTCTGAAACAGCTTGAGATGTACAAGGGCACCGACCACGCCTATGCCATGGCCAAGAAGTACGGCATCAAGACCGCGTTCGGTACCGACGCCCTGTTCAGCGCCCAGGCCGCCGCCAGTCAGGGTACCATGCTGGCCAAGATGGGCACCTGGTATACCCCTGCCGAGGTGCTGAGGATGGCCACCCATGACAACGCCGAGCTGCTGGCCCTCTCCGGCCCGCGCAGCCCCTACCCGGGCAGGCTGGGCGTGGTGGAGGCCGGGGCGCTGGCCGATCTGCTGCTGATCGACGGTGACCCACTCAAGGATCTCTCCCTGGTGGCCGATCCGGCCAAGCACTTCAAGGTGATCATGAAGGACGGCAAGATCTACAAGAACACGCTCTGACCTCCCTGGATGACAAAAAGGCCCCGAAAGGGCAATGCTGTTCAGATAAGCACATTTTTGACTAATTATTCATAAATGCGACTTGAGTTGGGGGAGCAAGGCTGTTTCCAGTCGATGTTCCTTCAGCCTTTATCCAGCGTGGCTTGCAATAGAAAGAGGGAGGCATCATGCCTCCCTCATTTTTTAGCCCTGATACTACGTGGACTGGAACTCAAATTCTCTTAAGTGAACAGCATTGCCCGAAAGGGGCCTTTTTGATGGGGGCTGCACGACTGCCAGCGGCAGAGCGGCTCAGCGATCTTCCTTCTTCTTGCGAATGCTCAGGCCCAGCTCACGACCGCGCAGGCGGGCGTAATAGATGGTGCCGACGAAGGCCAGAGTGGTGGACACCAGCTCCACCACCGCCAGCCACCGTTCCCCTTCATCCGTGGTGATCAGGGTGAGGGCGTGGAGGAAGTAGGGCATCAGCACGAAGTTGCCCCAGGCATGGGTGTAAGGGTTGCCCTGCACTATCCCCTTGAGGGGGAAGAGCAGCGGCACCGTCCAGATCACCGGCAGCAGCCAGGGACTGAGATCCGGATGGGGTGACAGCCACAGATGCCAGAGGATGACCCAGCCCAGCAGACCGAAGAAGCCGACCAGGGTCAGCAGACGGGCGAAGCGGGTGCTCACTGGAGGATCTCCAGCACCTGCTCGGGCGGACGGCCGATGCGGGCCTGACCATTCTTGATGACGATGGGGCGTTCGATAAGCTTCGGATGCTGGTGCATGGCGCGAATGAGGGCATCGCCGCTCATCTCGGCCAGCCCCAGCTCCTTGTAGAGATCTTCCTTGGTACGCATCAGCTGGCGCGGATCGGTGAAGCCGAGCTGGCTCAACAGAGTGCGGATATCGTCTTCGCTCGGCGCCTGTTCCAGATAGAGCACCACCTCCGGGGCTATTCCGTGCTGTTCCAGCAAGGCCAGGGTTTCACGGCTCTTGGAGCAGCGCGGGTTGTGATAGATTTGGGTCTCGCTCATGGTAACTCCCTGATATTGCAAGATGGGACAACAAATGGCGCTATTGTAGGGGAAACGGATGGGCAGGGTAAGCGGGAAGGATATGGAAATGAAACGAATCTGTTGGCTGATTGTGGCGACCCTGCTGGGGGCCTGCAGCCCGGCGCCCGACTTCACCGACGAGACGGGCAAGAGCATCAGCCTGAGCGCCCTGGCGGGCAAGCCGCTGCTGGTCAACTACTTCGCCCCCTGGTGCGCCCCCTGTCTGCGGGAGATGCCCCTGCTCGCGGCGCTGCACCGGGAGGGGCGGATTGGAGTGATCGCCATCAACTATGATCCCGCCTCCCCCGGTGAGCTGGCCGAGCTGGCCCGGCGCCATCAGATAGCCGTCCCCCTGATGGTGCCCCTCGATGAAGCCAGCCTCCCCTTCCCCAGACCCGGCGCGCTGCCCACCAGCTACCTGCTCGATGGCGAGGGCCGGTTGCAGGAGACACTGGTGGGAGAGATAGATGAACACAGGCTCGCCGACCTCAGAGCCTGGGCTGCAGCACAGCCCTGATGGCCCCATGACGAAACGGGGTGCCCCATCGCTGGTGCACCCCGTTTCGTCACAGGAGCGGTGAGCCGGACTAGCCCTTCAGGCTGTCCAGATCCTTCTTCGCCCGCTCCAGCTGGGTGATGCGCGCCTCGATGCGGGCCAGGGTCAGCTTGTCGCTGGTGGTGCCGCGGGCCACGATCAGCTCGTCGATGGCCGCCTGGTAGTCGCCGCGCAGGGAGAGGGTCTCCGCCCGTGCCATGTGCAGATCCGTCATCCGTCCCGCCTTGCGATAGGCGTCCGACAGCAGGTTCCAGGCCAGGCTGTTCTCGTCGTGCTCCCGGGCATAGGGGTCCAGGATGGCGATGGACTTCTGGTAATTACCCCCTTCCAGATAGGCGTTGCCGAGGTTGACCACTACCACCTCGTTGTCCGGCATCCGGGTGCGGAAGCGCTCCAGCCGGGCAATGGCCTGGGCGCTGCGCCCCTTGGCGAGATCGATGTCGGTCAGGGCATCCACCACGAACAGATCTTCCGGATGGCGGGCGGCCAGCCCCTGCATCAGGGTATCGGCCTCGTCGGTGCGCTTGAGCTGCAACAGGGCCAGCGCCTTGCCATAGGTGGCGGCGTCCTTGAGAGGGTAGTCCCCCTTCTGCAGGCGGCTGTCGAAATAGGTGAGCAGCGCCTGGGGGCTCTCGGTGCCATAACGCACCTGGATGCGCACCTTGGCCAGCCAGAAGTCGAGACTGGGGGGCAAGGCTCGGCGGCCATAGCTGCCCGCCCGGGCGCGGGCTTCGCTGATCCGGGTCTCGGGCAGGGGGTGAGTGAGCAGCATCTCGGGCGGCTTGCTGGCGTAGCGATACTCCGCCGCCAGCTTCTGGAAGAAGTTGGCCATGCCCATGGGATCGAAACCGGCGTCATACAGCGTCTTCATGCCGATGCGATCCGCCTCGTATTCGTTGTCACGGGTATAGTTGATGGCCGACTGCATGGAGAGCCCGAGGGTCGTCTGCAGCGCGGCGATACCGGCGGTGGGGTTGATCACCGCGAGCGCGATGGAGCCTACCAAGCCAGCCAGGGTCATGGCCGAGCTGCTCGCCTGCGCCTCCATGTAACGGGCGATGTGGCGCTGGGTCACGTGGGTGATTTCGTGCGCCAGCACCGAGGCCAGCTCGCTCTCGCTGTCGGCGTAGAGGAAGAGGCCGGTGTGCACCTTGACCCGCCCGCCGAGGAAGGCGGCCGCGTTGATGCTGGGATCGTTGATGAGGAAGAAGGTAAAGGGGAAACGTACCCCGTCGGCATTGGTGAGCAATCGCTGACCCAGATCGTCGATGTATTCGTTCAGCACGGGATCATCGATGATGGGCAAGCCCGCCCGGGCGAACCGCATGAAGGCGTTGCCATAGCGCACTTCCTGCTCGATGGGCAGGGCCGCGACCCCGGCGGTGCCGATGTCGGGCAACTGGTTGTTCGCCTGGGCATGGAAGGTGGCACCCATCAGGGAGACCAGCAGGGGAAGTGATGCCATCAAGGGGGAAAAGCGGGCCACTGTGTTTCTATCTCCATCAGAAAGTGCTCGGGGGCAGAATACCCTTGCCCATCAAGGCCTACAAGCGTTGTTTCGCCCTCCCATCGCGGCCATAATGACGGCCATCACGCACCATGGAGCCTCCCCCGATATGGAACCGCACTGGGAACAGCTCGACCTGACCCCCTGGCGCTGCCCGGAGCCGCTGATCCGGCTCAAGCTCTGGTTGCGCGGCGCCCGGGCCGGTCAATCCCTGCTGATCCTGCTCAAGGATCCCGGCTCCCGCCAAGACATTCCGGCCTGGTTGCTGCGGCAGGGCCATCAGGTGCAGCGCCTGCAGGAGTCAGACGCAGCTCTCACCCTGCGGCTCGTCGTCCAAAACCGGCCATCATGATGGTGCCAATGCCCATGATATGGACCAACACCGGATCGACCCTTTCCATCGCCATGACCCGATAAACCAAGGAAGCCTCGATGTTAGATGTATTGAAGCGCTGGTATCAGACCCGTTTTTCCGACCCCGATGCCGTCACCCTGTTCCTGCTGCTGGTGTTCTGCTTCGCGGTGCTCTGGCTGTTTGGCGATCTGCTGGCGCCGCTGCTGGTGGCCGTGGTGATGGCCTACCTGCTGGAGTGGCCGGTCAGCCGGCTGCAACGCACCGGGCTCTCCCGTACCTTCGCCACCAGCCTGGTGCTGCTGCTGTTCATCACGGTGACCACCCTGATGGTGCTGGGCCTCATTCCCACACTGGTGAGCCAGGGGGTCAACCTCGCCAAGGAGGCGCCGTCCATGCTGGCCCATGCCCAGGACGCTGTGCGCACCCTGCCGGAAAAGTACCCGGAGATCATCGACGTCAGCCTGGTCGAGACCATCATCGACAACATCCGCCAGCGTATCCTGGCAGGCGGCGAGCAGTTGGTGAGCGCTTCGCTCAGCTCCCTCATCAACGTGGTGGCCATCCTCATCTACGCCATCCTGGTGCCCCTGATGGTGTTCTTCATGCTCAAGGACAAGCAGGTGTTGATGGGCGGCCTGCGCCGCTTCCTGCCCCGCAACCGCACCCTGGTCAACCGGGTCTGGGTGGAGATGAACGACCAGATCATCAACTACATCCGCGGCAAGGTGATCGAGATCCTCATCGTCGGGGTGGCGACCTATGTGCCCTTCGCCCTGATGGGGCTGCGCTACTCGGTGCTGCTGGCGGTGGCGGTCGGTTTCTCCGTGCTCATCCCCTACATTGGGGCCGTGGCGGTGACCGTGCCCGTCGCCATGGTGGCCCTGTTCCAGTGGGGACTGACCCCGGACTTCGCCTAGCTGATGGTGGCCTATCTGGTCATTCAGGCCCTCGACGGCAACCTGCTGGTACCCCTGCTCTTCTCCGAGGCGGTCAATCTGCACCCGGTGGCCATCATCATCGCCGTGCTGGTGTTCGGCGGGCTCTGGGGCTTCTGGGGCGTCTTCTTCGCGATTCCCCTGGCAACCCTGGTGAAAGCGGTGCTCAACGCCTGGCCCAAACGGGACGATCTTCCCCGCCCCGCCCCCTGATGACGGGAGAAGCCGCCACCTCTTTTCTGTTATTGCCGCGATCTCGTCGACCACAGACTCCGTTCCCGCCTGAATCCAGGCGGGACACCATGACGCTATCGACTTGAATTTCAAATAAAAACAGGCTTCACTGACAAGGTCATCGGCAGTATGCTCTGCCAGCCCCGACTCTGAAGGATCAGTCCATGCCCCCTGTTCGCCCCCTGCACCGCGCCGCCCTTGGCGCGCTCCTGACCCTGCTGTTCGCCACCCCGGGCCGAGGTCGATCTCGGCTCCCTCGATATCTTCGTGCAGGACAGCCCCACCAGCCCGGTGCCCAAGGGGCTGGTGCTGGGCGGTGCCGTCATCGGTGGCGATGCCCGCTATCAGGGGCAGGACGACACGGCCCTGGCGGTGCCGGGTGCCGTCTACTTCGGCGATCAGTTCATGTTCCTCGGAGACAGGGCCCGCTACTACTTCCACAAGGATGACAACTTCGCCGCCTACGGTTACGGCAGGGTGCGCTTTGGCAATCTCGACCCGGACGATGCCCCCGAACTCACGGGCATGGAGCAGCGCAAGTGGCAGCTGGAAGGGGGCGTCGGCGCCAGCCTCATCACCCCCTACGCCCTGCTCAGCACCCGCCTCAGCACGGACGTGACCGGGCGCAGCAACGGCCAGGAGCTGCTATTGTGGGCCGACTTCCCCATATTGCGGGACAAGCTGCTCATCATGCCCGGCATGGGGATGATGATCCGCAGCGACAAGATGGCGAACTACTACTTTGGCGGCGTCTCGGGGGGCGAGGCCACGGGGCTGCGCCCGGCGTGGGACACGGGCACCACCCTCTCCCCCATGGTGGCCATCATCACCAGCTACCGTTTCAGCCCCCACTGGATCGGCATGTTTGCCGCCAACTACGAACGCTACGACGACGACATCGCCAACAGCCCCATCGTCCAGCACGATGGGGAACTCTACGCCGGCTTCGGCGTGGGCTATATCTGGTAACCCCATCCGGCAGGACTGAATAACAGAAAAGGAGCCCATGGCTCCTTTTCTTGTGCTATCGGGCAATGCATCACCCTTGCAACCCGGCCAGGAACTCGGCCAGCGTCCGGTTGACGAACTCGGGGTTCTCCAGGGTCGAGATGTGGCCCGCACCCGGTATCTCCCTGAAGGGGCAGTTCAGCACCTCGGCCATCAGATAGCCCTCCAGCACCGGGCGCGCCTTGTCCTCGCAGCCTGTCATCACCAGGCTCGGCATCGCCATCTCTTCGAGCCACTCGATGCGATCCTCCCGAGTCACGAAACTGCGCCCCACCGCCACCAGACTCGCCACCTGGTCCGCTGGCCACTGGGCGAGCCGCACCTTGAAGCCGCTCATCAGGGCGGGATCCGGCTCATGGGCGAAGAAGAGCGGCGCCACCTGCTCGATGACGGGGGCAGGCAAGGTTCCCAGCTGCTCTATCATCGCCAGCATGCCGAGGTAGCGCTCACAGGGGATCTGGGGCTCCCAGCCAACGAAGGTATCCATCAGCACCAGTCCCTTGAGCCGCGCCGGGGCCATGCGCGCGAGCTCCACGCCCCACATGCCGCCGATGGAGAGTCCCACCAGCACGCACTGTTCGATGTCGAGGGCATCGAGCAGTGCCAGGTGATCCCGGGCCAGGGTTGCCAGGGTGCAACCACCGTCAGGGAGCACGTCGGAATCACCGTGGCCCCACAGCTCGGGCACGATGCAGCGATAGCTGCCCTTGAGCGCCTCGACTTGCGGCGCCCACATGGCACTGTCCCACAGATAGCTGTGGCCAAAGAGCAGCACAGGGCCCTGCCCCTCGTCCAGATAGGCCATGCGGCGACCCGCTATCTCCATAAAATGCTTCATGTTATCTCCTGTTGCCAGCGGCTGATGAGGCGGCAGTATCAATCGCCATACATTGCCTCATGTTTTCTTCTGTCTTGCTGCCAGCGATGGGGCGGCAGTGTAACACGTCGGCCTTGGCAGTGGCGCCTCCCTGGGGCAAGCTGGGGCAACCCACAGAAAGGACTCGAACAGGAGAAGACCATGCAGAAGGAAAAGAGCAAGAAACGCCCCCGTCTGGACAAGAAGACCTACGAACATCACCTCGCCCACCTGCAGGAGGTAACTGTTCACCCAGATGGCATTGACAGGAAAAAGTGAGACGATCATCCCTTGATCCACTGTTGCCCCTTGCCTGA
>NZ_JAPDBQ010000056.1:0-24261 GCF_027705325.1 Aeromonas sp. QDB18 | reverse complement strand
TGCGCGAGCAGCTATCACCCAGTAATGGGAATCCCCCTCCTGTGACGCGAAGCGCTAAGGTGGGGGAGGATGTCAACATGGTGCTCAACCGGCGTCTGAGCCGCCATCCGGCCCACTGCGTCTATGCGGATCAGCAGGCGGCGGCGGAGGCGGTGGTGGACAAGCTGGTGGCCATGGGGCACAGGGAGATCGCCTTCATCGCAGGCTCTGCGGATTCCCCCACCGGCGCCGAGCGCCTGGCCGGCTACCGGCAGGCGCTGATCCGGCACGGCATCCCGGTGCAGGAGACCTTGATCGCCCCCGGCAAATGGACCCCCGCCTGTGGCGCGGCCGCCGTCTCGACCTTGCTGGCGCGAGGCGCTCGCTTCAGCGCCCTGGTGGCCAGCAACGATGACATGGCGATCGGGGCCATCAAACGGCTGCACGAAGCCGGTGTGATGGTGCCTGACGAGGTCTCGGTGGTGGGGTTTGACGACATCCCCCTGGCCCCTTACGTCATTCCCGCGCTGTCGAGCGTCAAGATGCCGGTGAACGGGATGATCCAGGAGACCATCAACCGCCTGACCACCATGGTGGAGGAGGGGAGCCGGGACGCACTGCCCGCCTTCAGCGGCACCCTGATCCGCCGCGACTCCCTCAGGCGTCTGACGGGCTGAGCCATGATGGCGGTGGGCAGGCCGGGCGGGATCCGTTAGCATAGGCCCCCCGGCGCCAGGCGCCGCGTGTCGTATCAACAGATGAGAGTTCAGATGGATGACCTGTTAGCCCCCGTTCGCCAGTTCCTGCATTGCGAGACCCCGGATGAGTGGGTGGAAATGGCGCGGGATCCCGCCCAGTTGCCGACCCTGCTTATCGATCACGCCAACTGCGAGAACAAGGCGGCACTCACCGCCCACAGCCTGGTGCGCCGCTACTGCCTGCCCAAGGAGAAGCGTCACCTGCTGCCCAAGCTGACCTTCTACCGGGAGCTCGATGCCTTGCCGGAGAAGGCGGAGATCCTCGGCAAGCGCACCATGGGCGAATCAGACAGGAGCGTGTTTGCCGAGCTGGAGCGCAATCCCCTGCTGTTCCCCATGGTGCGCCTCATCCAGGAGGAGTTGCACCACTTCGAGCAGGTGCTGGAGATCATGGCCGCACGGGGCATCCCCTATGGTCCCGTCACCGCCTCCCGCTATGCCCGCAGCCTGCTGACCCATGTGCGCACCTACGAGCCGGCCGCCGTGGTGGACAAGATGATCATCGGTGCCTATATCGAAGCGCGATCCTGCGAGCGTTTTGCCAGGTTGGCCCCTCATCTGGACGAGGAGCTGGGCCGCTTCTATGTCTCCCTGCTGCGCTCGGAGGCGCGTCACTATCAGGACTACCTGGCCCTGGCACAGACGTTCGCAGACGAAGACATCAGCGAGCGAGTGGCCTTCTTCGGTCGCCTGGAGGCCGAGCTCATCTGTTCGCCGGATCCGCAATTCCGGTTCCATAGCGGACTGCCTGTCAGATCTGACAGTTGTTGAGGTGACGGGGGCTGCCTACCATTCCCCTGTTCCTACTACGAGCGACGCAATCACTTTTTGAGCGCAATCCCCGGCGACTGATGAGACATCAGGCCGGGTTTTTTTATGTCTGGCGCAAGGGGAAACGCGCCGCGGGATCAGCGGCGGTATTCGTTGTTGTAGTTCTGAATGAGGCGGCGGGTGACATCGTGCTGGGGGTCGGCGAAGACCCGCAAGGTCTTGCCGTGCTCCACCACACGGCCTTCGTGCATCACCAGCACCTCGTCGCTGATGTGGCTGACGATCCCCAGATCGTTGGCCACCAGCACATAGCTCAGCCCCATGGTCTCCTGCATCTCCAGCAGCAGGTTGATGATCTGGGAGCGTACCGAAATATCCAGGGTCGAGAGCGCCTCGTCCGCCACCACTATCTTGGGATTGAGGATGAGCGCCCGTGCCAGCCCCACCCGCTGCTGCTGGCCGGCGGAGAGCATCTGGGGATAGAAGAGGGCGTGGTCGGGCAGCATGCCCACCATGCGCAGGGTCTGGATCACCTTCTCCCGGCGCTCCTCCTCGCTCAGGGCTGTGTTGAGGCGAAGGGGGGTCTCCAGGATCTGGCCGACCCGGATTTTCCGGTTAAGGGAGGTGTTGGGGTCCTGGAAGATCATCCGCAGCAGCTTGCAGCGGGTCTGGTAATCGCCGTGGACCATGGGTTGCCCCTCGATGGCGATCTCCCCGCCACTCGGTTCAATCATGCCCGCCAGAATGCGGGCCAGGGTGCTCTTGCCCGAGCCCGCCTCCCCGACGATGGCCAGGGTCTGGCCCACCTCGAGATCGAACGAGAGGGGCTTTATCGCCTCCACCGCGCGGCGCCTGAACAGGCTGGTGCGGTTCTGGTAGGTCTTGCACAGGCCCCTGACCTGCAGCAGGGAAGGTTCGGTCACGACGTGGTCTCCTTGGGTGCGCTCGCCGGATAGAGGGGCTGACGGGGCGGGCAGGTGCCCCGGATCAGGGTCTGGTGCCGGTTCATTTCTTCGGTTCTTCCATGTTGAGCGGGAAGTGGCAACTGAACTGATGCCCCTTGACCTTGCTCATCAGCGGTGTCTGCACGCACTGCTTCTGGGCGTAGGGGCAGCGTGGGCCGAGGCGGCAGCCGATGGGCAGATGCTGCAGCGGCGGTATCACCCCAGGCAGGGTCTCGAGCCGGGACTTGTGGCGCACCAGCTTGTCAAAGTCCGGGATGGACTTGAGCAGGGCATCCGTATAGGGGTGGTGAGGGGATTCCAGGATCTGGTCCCGGGTCCCCACTTCCACCATCTGGCCGCAATACATGATGTTGAGGGTGTCGGTCAGGTTCGCGATGGCGGCGATGTCGTTGCTGATGATGAGGATGGTGGTATTGCCCAGCTTGTTCATCTTGTCCAGCAACCGCAGGATCTGGGAGTGGGTGGTGGACTCCATGGCGCTGGTGGGCTCGTCCGCCACCAGCAGGCGCGGCTGGTTGGCGATGGCCATGGCGATCATCACCTTCTGGCACATGCCGTCTGACAGCTCGTGGGGATAGGCCCGCATGACCTTGCGGTGATCCTTGACCCCGACCCGGTGCAGCAGGGCGATGGCCCGCTTCTTGCGCCACTGGAAGCGCTGCCAGAACTTGCCGGTGAAGGCACTGGTGGGGATGGCCTCTTCGAGCTGGGTGCCTATCTCCTCCGAGGGGTCGAGGCAGCTGATGGGATCCTGGAAGATCATCGCTATCTCCCGCCCCATGATGCGGCGCCGTTCCTTGGGCGCCATGGTCAGCAGGTCCATGTCGTTGAAGCGCATCCGGTCGGCGCGCACCGTCCAGTTGTCCTTCTGGATGCCAACGATCACCTTGGCCACCAGGCTCTTGCCCGAGCCGGATTCCCCCACCAGCCCGCGGATCTCCCCCTCGTTCAGGGTCAGGCTGACTCTGTCCACCGCCTTGACCTTGCCCTGGGGGGTGTCGATTTCGATGGTGAGGTTGCGTATATCGAGCAGGGGCATCAGCAATGTCTCCCGTTCAGGGCGCAGCCGGGTCGCTCAGGGCGTCCGGGGGCGGGGATAGATAACAAGGCTGGCAACATCAGTCGTTCCCCTCTTTGAGTGCTTCGCGAATGCCTTCGCCCACCAGGTTGGTCACCAGCACGCTGAACAGGATGGCCATCCCGGGCAGGGTCACCGTCCAGGGGGCCAGATAGATAAGATCGCTCGAATCGGCCAGCATGGCACCCCACTCCGGCTGGGGAGACTGGGCCCCGAGACCGAGGAAGCCTACCGCAGAGATGTCCAGGATGGCGGCGGAGAGGGTGCGGGTGGTCTGGGTCACCAGGGTCTCGACGATGTTCGGCAAGATGGCCAGACGCATGATCCGCTGGGGCGGAGAGCCGTCGAGGCGGCTTGCGATGATGTACTCCTTCTGCATCTCGGCGTGGACCGCGTTGTAGGTCGCCCGGATGAAAGGCGGTATCAACGCGAGTGTGATGGCGATCAGGGTGTTGAACAGACCCGGCCCCAGGATGGCCACGACGATGATGGCCAGCAGCAGGGACGGGATGGAGAGCAGGGTATCGAGCAGGTGATGGAGCACGCTCGACTTCACCCCTTTGCTCATGCCGCCGAGGATGCCGATGGCCGAGCCGATGACCAGCGCGATGAGCACCACCAGCAGGGCGTTGCCGAAGGTGAGCCTGGCCCCGGCCACCAGACGGGAGAGGATGTCGCGCCCCAGATCGTCGGTCCCCAGGAAGTAATCGATGTTGCCGCTGTTGGCCCAGGAGGGGGCGAGCAGCAGGTGGTTGCTGTGCTGATCGTCGATGCCGTAGGGGATCACCAGGGGGCCGATGAGGGTCACCAGCAGCAGCAGCCCGAAGCACCAGAGCCCCGCCATGGCCAGCGGGTTGCGTCGGTAAGAGGCCCAGGTCTGCTCCAGGGGGGAGAGGATCTTGAGCTCCGGATAGATGTTCGATTTATCGTGCATGATGCAGGCTCCCGTGCTGGTCGCAAGGGAATGGGCACGCCTGTGCGCCGGTGGCCCATGGGCCGCCGTGGCTCATCCACAGACCGCAATCAATCTTGTCTTGCATAGAGTTCTTTACGCCGTGCCGGATACATGATGGTGGTCAGCAGATCGGTGCTGACGCTGATGAAGATGACGAAGCTCGCCACCACCAGGAAGGCGCCGCGGATGGCGGCATAGTCCTGCAGCGCGATACTGCTCACCAGCCAGCGGCCGATGCCGGGCCAGTCGAACACCACCTCGGTGATCATGGCGGAGGTGAGCACACTGCCAAGTTGCAGCCCCAGCAGCGGCAACACCGGGGGCAGGGCGTTCTTGAGCCCGTGACGCCAGACGATCTGGCGGCGGGAAAGTCCGCGGCTGGCGGCAGCCTTGATGTAGTTCTGTTTCATCACGTCGATGAGGGAGCTGCGCACGTGGCGGATCACCTCGGTGGTGGGCACCACGGCCAGCACCAGGGAAGGCAGTACCAGATGGCGCAGGGCATCGTGCAGGGCCGCCTCCCGCCAGGGCTCCTGGCTCATCAACACATCGACGATGGCGATCCCGGTGATGGAGGGCACGTCGTAGAGCAGGCTGATCTGGCCGGAGGAGGGGAGCCAGCCAAGATCCAGGGAGAAGAACATCACCATCAGCAGCCCCAGCCAGAAGACCGGGATGGCATAGCCGACGAGGCCGGCGGCCATGATGGAGAGGTCCGGGCTGCGCCCCTGATAGAGGGCCGCGAGGGTGCCCAGAGGGATGCCCACCAGCAGCGAGATGGCGAAGGCGGCGAGGCAGAGGGTCAGGGTCGCCGGGAAGTAGTGACGGATCTCGTCGAGGACCGGTTGGCCGGAGACGCTGGAGAGCCCGAAATCCCCGGCGGCGATGCGCTGGAGGAAGTCAGGATAGCCGTGCCAGAAATCCAGCACCTGGGTGATGAGGCGAAACTCCAGGAGGTAGGCCCCCAGAGTCAGCACCAGGAGGGTGATCACCAGCAGGGTGATGCGGCGCAGGATATAGAAAAACATGCTTATGCCTCCTGGGGACGGTGCGCCGATGGCCCGACGATGGAGTGGTTATCTGTCATGGTCACTCCCGATGGGCCTGGTTGAAGGTGGTGCCACCAAAGGGTATCAGGGTCAGCCCCTGAATGTCGCTGCGACTCACCTGGGTTCTCAGGGCATGGGCCAGGGGAATGAGCGGCAACTGCTCGTTGAGCAGGGACTGGGCATAGTAATAGTTGCGCAGGCGGAAGGCGAGCTGCGGGGTGGTCACCGCATCGTCCAGCAGTTGATCGAAGGCGGGGCTGCACCAGCGGCTGTAGTTGTTGCCCCGCTCGACGGCGGCGCAGCTCAGCAACTGGCGGAAGAAGTTGTCCGGATCCGCGTTGTCGGCGATCCAGCCCGAGAGCAGGCTGTCATATTGTCCATGGGCGAGCCGGGTCTCGATGACCGGCCAGGCCTGCTGCACTATCTTGAGGCTCACCCCTATCTTGGCGAAATCGCTGCGCATCAGTTGCGCCGTCTTGAGGCCGTCCGGGTTGTAGGGACGGGCGCCGGGTTGCACCAGCACCTGCATCTCGAAGCCGTTGGGGTAGCCCGCGTCCTTGAGCAACTGGCGAGCGAGCTTGAGATCCGGCTTGCGCTGGGGCAGGGAGGGGTTGTAACCCCAGGAGAGGGGCGGCAGCAGGCTGGCAGCGCTCTGGCCGGTCTCGAAATAGACCGCCTGCAGCAGATTCTGCACATTGATGGCGCTGGCGAGGGCCTGGCGCACCTGCACCTTGTTGAACGGGGCCTTGCGGGTATTGAGGGCGAGGAAGGCGACGTTCATCCCCGACTGCACCGACAGATCCAGGTGGGAGTCTTTGTCGATCACCGACAGCTGGCTGGCAGAGGGAGTGCTCATCACGTCGCACTCGCCGGTCAGCAGCTTGGCAAGGCGCTTGGAGGATTTGGGCGTGATGTCGTAGATGAGCTGCTCCATTCTGGCCTCGCCGCCCCAGTAGCCGGGGTGACGCAGGTAGCGCACGAACTCGTTGTGGCGATACTCCTTGAAGCTGAAGGGGCCGGTGCCGATGGGGCGGCTGTCCAGCAGCGCCGGGGTGCCGGCCTTTAGCATCTGCTCCCCGTACTCGGCGGAGAGCACGATGGCGTAGTCGCTGGCCAGGGTGGCGAGGAAGGAGGCATCGGGGCGGTTCAGCTCGAACACCACCTCATAGGGCCCCTTCTTGTAGACCCGCTTGATGAGGTTGCCGAGCCCCAGGCTGTAAAAATAGGGGTACTCGCCGCCGGAGACGGCGTGGAAGGGGTGGTGTTCGTCCAGCAGACGCTGCCAGGTGAACAGGACGTCGTCGGCATTGAAGTGACGGGTCGGGCTGAACCAGGGGGTACGGTGGAAGGTCACTCCCTTGCGCAGGGTTAGGGTATAGGAGAGGCCGTCCTCGCTGCTTTGCCAGCGGGTGGCGAGCCCCCCTTCGATGCCGAGGGTGTTGGCATTGACCTCGAGCAGGCGATCGTAGATGGGACGGGCACTGGCATCCAGGGTCGCATCCGAATTGGCAAGCTGCGGGTTGAAGGTTCGGGGTGCCCCTTCGGCACAATAGATGAGCCCGGTTTTGGAGGCTTCATCGCGTTTCTGACAGCCGCTGACCAGAACCAGGAGACCAAGCAGCAGGGGGGTGAGCATTCTCATGTTGGAACCATGTTTTCAGACAAAGTTGCCCGCCAGGGGGCGGGCGCGTTGCGGGGGGCGACAGGGCAGGCGCTCCCGTCGGGGGTGACGTGCGCCGCGTTATCCGCGCGCACAGACCCGGTGCCAGGCATCAGCCCGCCTCCTGGTTGCCACTGTTGTCATCCCCGTCCAGCAATTGATATTTGCGCAGCATCCCCCGGAACTGGTGATAGCTCAGGACCAGCAACTGGGCTGCTTTGCGCTGATTATACTGGGATTGCTGCATCGCTTGCTTGAGTAAATTAATCTCGTACTCCGCCACCGCCCCTTTGAGATCCAGCGGCAGGGTCGGGGTCGGGGCCGTCTCTGCCGAGGTCGGCGCGTCGGAGGAAGGGGCGGCGTCACCTCGGGCACGGGGGCGCCAGGGGGAGTCAAAGGGATTGAGCACCAGATCCGCCAGCGGCAACTGGGGGTTGCCCTGGCGATAGAGACTGCGCTCCACCACGTTCTTGAGCTCCCGCACGTTGCCCGGCCAGGGGTAATCTTGCAGCAGCTGGGTCGCCTTGCGCGAGAAGCCGGCAAAGAGCGGATACCCCAGCTCCCGGGTCATGCCGTGGGCGAAGTGCTCCGCCAGCATTAGGATGTCCTCGCGCCGCTCCCGCAGGGGGGGCAGGGTGATGACGTCGAAGGCAAGCCGGTCCAGCAGGTCGTGACGAAACCGTCCTTTCTCTGCCAGTGCAGGCAGATCCTCGTTGGTGGCGCACACCAGCCGTACATCCACCTTGAGGGGCTTGGCACCGCCCACCCGCTCGAACTCCCCGTACTCGATGACCCGCAGCAGTTTTTCCTGCACCCGGGCGCTGGTGGTGGCTAGCTCGTCGAGGAACAGGGTGCCGCCGTCGGCCCGCTCGAAGCGCCCCTGATGACGCTTGGCGGCGCCAGTGAAAGAGCCCGCCTCGTGGCCGAACAGTTCGGTTTCCAGCAGGCTCTCGCTCAAGGTGGCGCAGTTGATGGTGACAAAGCTTTGATCCCAGCGATCCGAGAGATAATGTAGGCGGTGGGCGATGAGCTCCTTGCCGGTCCCCCGCTCGCCGATGATCAGCACGGGCTTGCGCAGCGGCGCGAGGCGCGATGCCTGCTCGATGATTTCTAGAAATGCGTTGGATTCACCCAACAGACTTTCCGTGGCCGTGGTCATCCCTGCCCCTGTGAGTTGAAAAATCTGGTTAATCTTACCAAAAGTTGGTTATTTTAATCATCACTTGTTTCCCCGGGACTTGAACTGCATTCTGAGTGCCCATATAAATCAACAAGTTAAATGTTGTTCCAGATTGGCACACAAGTTGCCATTGTCAATGGAGACACAACCCGATGCCTATCACAGGAGTACAATCATGAGCATTTTTTCTCGCCTGGCCGACATCATCAATTCCAATCTGACGGCCCTGCTCGACAAGGCGGAAGATCCCCAGAAGATGGTGCGTCTGATCATCCAGGAAATGGAAGATGAACTGGTGAAGGAGCGCTCCAATCTGGCCCGCTTCCTCGCGAATCAAAAAGAGATCGGCCGTCAGGTGAGCCGCCATCAGGAGCGGGTCGCCGAGTGGCAGGGCAAGGCCGAGCTGGCCCTGACCAAGGGGCGCGAAGATCTGGCTCGTGCCGCCCTCATCGAGAAGAGCAAGCAGGCGGAGCTTGCCGACGCCCTATCTCGTGAACAGCAGGCGGTGGACAGCGGCATCGAGAAGCTGGGGGAGGAGATCCGCCAGCTGGAAGCCAAGCTGGAAGACGCCCGTGCCCGCCAGAAGGCGATGGCCATTCGCAGCGAAGCCGCCAGCAGCCGCCTCAACGTGCAAAGCCAGGTGGCCCGTGGCGACAGTCAGGCCGTGGTGAGCAAGTTCGAGCGCATGGAGCGCCGCATCGACGAGATGGAAGCCCGCGCCGATCTGGGGCTGTCCGACAAGGCGCTCGCCCAGCAGTTTGCCGAGCTGGAAGCGGACGACCAGATCAGCCGCGAGCTGGAAGCCATGCGCCAAAAGCTGGGCCAGCACAATCCGGCACAGAAATAGGGAGAGTAACAGATGGAAAATCTGCTGGGTGTATTGATGGTTCCCATGGTGGTCTTCATGGTGGTGGTGGCCCCCATCTGGCTGGTGCTGCATTACCGCGCCAAGGGACGCATTGGCGCCGGCCTTGCCGATGGTGAGCGTGAACAGCTGCAGGGCTTGCTGGTGCGTGCCGAGAAGATGCAGGAACGGGTCGGCGCCCTGGAGTCGATTCTGGATGCCGAGGTTCCTGGTTGGAGAAACAAGGTATGACGGTTTTCAATGAGAGATGTCATGACTGTGGCAAAAAGCCGGAGCGGGCCGGAACCGTATTGGCGTCGATTCTGGATGCGGAAGTCCCCGGTTGGAGGCACAAGGTATGAACACTGTCAGTCGTGAAGGGCGCAACCTGTACCGGAATCCCCAGCGGGGCAAGATTGCCGGGGTCTGTGCCGGTCTGGCAGAGTACTTCGGGGTGGAGACCTGGATCGTGCGGCTGCTGGCCATCAGTGGTCTCATCTTCGCCGGTTTCATCACCTTCACCGCCTATATTGCCGCCTGGTTCTTGCTCGACAAGAAGCCGGTCACCCTCTACTCCCAGGAAGATGCCGAGTTCTCAGAGGTGCGGATGAAGGCGCGCAGCTGGCAGGCAGGCGTCACACCTCATCAGGCCCTTGCCCGCATCGGCCAGGAGCTGGATGCACTGGAGCCCAGGGTGCAGCGCATCGAGAAGCTGGTGACCTCCAAGGAGTTCACCCTGCAACGGGAGTTCAGCAAGCTCTAATCGTGCCGGGCCGCGAGGATACTGCCTCGCGGCCGTCTCTCTGATGTGATCACAAGGAGAAGAAGACCCGCCTTGATACGCAACAAACTTGAACACTCCTGGTCTGTGCTCCAGCACAAGGCCGCTGACGCGGTGAACCGGGCCCGGGATCGCCACATCCGGCTGGCGGTCACCGGCCTCTCTCGCAGTGGCAAGACAGCGTTTATCACGGCGCTGGTCAATCAACTGGAGCACGCGGCCATCGACGGTCGTCTGCCACTCTGGGACGCCCAGCGCCAGGGACGCATCCTCGGTGCTCGCCGGGTGCCCCAGCAAAACGCCCACATTCCCACCTTTCCCTATGAACGGGGCCTCGATGCCCTGTTTGGCGATCCGCCCGCCTGGCCCGCGCCGACCCGGGGGGTGGCCGAGGTACGCCTCGAGATCCGTTATCGCACCCGCCATCCGCTGCGTCGGCACCTGGGGGAGATCTCCACCCTCTATGTGGATCTGGTGGATTATCCCGGGGAGTGGCTGCTGGATTTGCCGCTGCTGGATCTGAACTACGAGCAGTGGAGCGAGCAGGTGCGGGAGCAACTGTGCCGCCCCGAGCTGCAAGCCCTGGCGGCAGGCTGGTTGACGCCGCTCTGGCAGGCAGATCAAGCCTTCGAGGAGCGGGCCGCCAGCGAACTGGCCGCCCGCTACACCGATTATCTGCACGCCTGCAAGCAGGATCTCGGGCTTCACCTCATCCAGCCCGGGCGTTTCGTGTTGCCCGGCGAGTATGCCGGTGCGCCGCTGTTGCAATTCGTGCCCTGGGTGTGGGAGATGCCCACGCACTCCCCCGAAGACGGCACTCTCTACGCCACCTTCAAGCAGCGCTTCGAGCAGTACAAGCAGCATCTGGTACAGGGCTTCTATGAGCAGCACTTTGCAGGCTTTGATCGCCAGATCGTGCTGGTGGACTGCCTGGCGCCCCTCAATGCCGGTGCCGCGAGCTTTGGTGACATGCAGCAGGCCATCGCCCGCATCATGGAAAGCTTCGCCTACGGCAAGAGCAACTGGTGGCGCCGTCTGTTCGCCCCGCGCATCGACAAGCTGCTGTTTGTGGCGAGCAAGGCCGATCACGTCACGCCGGAGCAGCACGGGCCTCTGGTGTCGCTCCTGCAGCATCTGGTGAGCCGTGGCCGGGGTCAGGCCCGCTTCGAGGGGATAGAGACCGAATGCCTGGCGCTGGCCGCCATCAAGGCCACCGAGGTGGGCAAGGGGGTGGCAGACGGACGGGAATTTCCCGCCATTCGTGGCACTACCCTCTCGGGCGAGCCCTTGCTGCTCTTCCCGGGGGAGGTGCCTGCCCAGATCCCGCCTGCGCAGTGGTGGAAAACTCAAGGGTTTGATTTTCAGGCCTTTCGCCCGCTGCCCATGAGCGCTCATCAGGCGCTCCCCCATATCCGGCTCGATGCGGCGCTGGAATTCCTGCTCGGGGATCACCTCGAATAACGGGTGGGTGGCCCGCTGTGCTCGAGGGGCGCCCACAGGAGAGAATGCGATGAACGATCAGACAAGATGGCGCACCGATGACGCCGCTCCTCTGCAAGGCAAGGTGACGCTGGAGCCCGCGCCTTCGATGGCAAGCGAAGCGAAGCCACCCGCCCCGGCCCGGCGGTTGGAAGAGGAGAGCTTCGAGCCTCTGGACGCGCTGGACGAGCTCACCGAGGTGGAACCCGCGCTTCACGTCAGGCCTCGGCGCCGTCATCGTCTGCTGGCCTGGGGGCTGGGCGGGGTGGGGCTGCTGTCGCTTGGCCAGTTTGGCGCTTTTCTGGTGGATCAGTTTGCCGCCTCCCCCTTCTGGGGCGGCGCCTGGCTGCTCGCCTCTGGCCTGGTGGCGGTGGGCACCGCCGCGGTGGCGGGGCGCGAATGGCTGCGGCTGCGCACCTTGAAGCGGCGCCAGGATGTGCGCTCAAGAGCCGAGGATCTGCTGGCCCATCAGGGGGGCGGTCAGGGGCAGGCCTTCTGCGAGGCCCTCGCCGAGAAGAGCGGTGACAAGGGGCGGGAAGGGTATCGCACCTGGTTATCCCAGCTTGACGAGAGCCACAGCGATCGGGAAGTGCTGACCCTCTACAGCCAGCTGGTGCTCACCGAGCGGGACAAGTTGGCCCAGGCCCGCGTCGCGAAATGGTCGGGGGAGGCCGCCGTGCTGGTGGCCCTGAGTCCGCTCGCCACCGTCGACATGATGCTGATGCTCTGGCGCAACCTGCGGATGATCGAGGACATCGCCGATGTCTATGCCATCGAGCTCGGCTACTGGAGCCGCATCCGCCTCATTCGTCAGGTGTTTCGCAACATGCTCTATGCGGGGGCCACCGAGCTGGTGACCGAGGTAGGGATGGATCTGCTGGGCGCCGAGCTGACCGCCAAGCTCTCCGCCCGCGCCGCCCAAGGGGTCGGGGCCGGGTTGCTCACCGCGCGCCTCGGGATGCGTACCATGGAAGCCTGTCGTCCGCTCCCCTGGTGTGCCGACGAGAAGCCGAAAGTGGGCGAGCTGCGCAAGCGGCTGATCGGCCAGTTGGCGGGTTATCTCAACAAGTCGTGAGGTGGCTGGCACCCGACATGGATGTCACAAATTATTTACAATTGTCAAAAGCAGCCGACCCCGGGGTCGGCTGCTTTTTTGAAGGGCAAACCGTTACAGTGATCCCATGACTCAACGGCCAGTGACCGCCCGGATGGCGGCTGGCACCCGAAGGATGGGAGCATTCATGGCAAGTCTCTACACGGCCCGCCAACCGGATGGGCAGGGCCGGATCCACTACACGGACGAGGAGCACGGCACTTGGCGGATCCTGATTGCACGCCAGCTTGCGGCGCTCGATGGCAAGGCCTGCGACGAATACCAGGCCGGGTTGGCACGCCTCGACCTGCCTCTGGACCGCATCCCCCAGCTGGGCGAGATCAACGCCGCCCTGATGCCCGCCACCGGCTGGTCGGTGGCAGCGGTGCCAGCCCTCATCTCCTTTGATCACTTCTTCGCGCTGCTCGCTGATCGCCGTTTTCCCGTCGCCACCTTCATTCGCCGCCGGGACGAGCTCGACTACCTGCAAGAGCCCGACATCTTCCACGAGATCTTCGGCCACTGCGCCATGCTGACCAACCCGGCCTTTGCCCACTTCACCCACCTGTATGGTCGGCTCGGACTCCATGCGAGCAAGGAGGAGCGGGTCTATCTGGCGCGGCTCTACTGGTTCACGGTGGAGTTCGGTCTCCTGCAGGGGGAGGAGGGGCTGCGCATCTACGGCGGCGGCATTCTCTCCTCCATCGGCGAGACCGCTTATGCCCTCTCGGGCAAGCCCGAGCTGCAACCCTTCGATCTGCTGGAGATCCTGCGTACCCCCTATCGCATCGACATCATGCAGCCGACCTATTTCGTGCTGCCTCGTCTCGATACCCTCTATGGTCTGGAGGGGCAGGGGATCATGGCGGCCGTGGCCGAGGCCCGTCGTCTTGGCCTGCGTCCACCCCGCTTTGCCCCCGTTGCCGGCAAGCAGGCGAGCTGACCCGTATTCATTCCCACGATGTTTCATGAAAGGAGTCCCGAATGACTGAACTGGCGAGTCAACGATGCGAGGCGTGCCGCGCCGATGCCCCCAGGGTGAGCGATCAGGAGCTGGGGGAGCTGATGCACCTTATCCCCGACTGGCAGCCCCTGGTGGTCAACGGCGAGCTGCAACTGCGTCGTGAATTTGTGTTTCGCAACTTCAAGGAGGGGCTGGCGTTCACCAACCGCCTCGGAGAACTGGCGGAGGCGGAGTTCCATCATCCGGCGATCTTGCTTGAATGGGGCAAGGTGACCGTGAGCTGGTGGACCCACAAGATAGGCGGCTTGCATCGCAACGATTTCATCATGGCAGCCCGCACCGACGGTCTGATGAAGTAACCGCCGTCTGGCGCCAACGTAGACAGGGCCTGCCCGGTGAAAGCGGGGCAGGCCCGCATTTTTGTGGGGGAGCGCTCGCACTGGCGGGATCGAGTCTGTATTATCCCGTTATTCAGAATGTTAGCTAGGAAGTGTGTGCCGAATGCGTCTTGAAGTCAGCTGTGAAGACCGTCTGGGCCTGACCCGGGAATTGCTCGACCGACTGGTGGAGCACAACATCGATCTGCGCGGCATCGAAATCGATACCTCAGGCATCATCTATCTCAATTTTCCCGAGCTGGAGTTCCGTGACTTTCAGCATCTGATGCCGGAAATTCGCCGCATTCCCGGCGTCTATGACGTCAAGACCATCCCCTACATGCCCTCCGAGCGGGAGCACCACGAGATAGAGGCCCTGCTCAAGGCGCTGCCGGACCTGGTCTTCTCCCTCGACAGCAAGGGGCGGGTGACCCAGGCCAACCAGGCCGCCCTCACCACCCTGGCGTTGCCACCGGACGAGGTGCGCGGCGTGGCGATCGCCTCCCTGGTCAAGGGCTTCTCGTTTGGCCGCTGGCTGGAGTCGGGGGAGATCAAGCCCCAGACCTGCAAGCTCAGCCTCGGCGGCGAGGAGTACCTCGGCGATCTGATGCCGCTGTTTGTGGCCGAGGAGAAGGGCAGGCAGGCTCTGGCCGGCGCCGTGGTGGTGCTCAAGTCCGCCCGCCGGGTCGGCATGCACTTCAGCGCCCTGCACGCGGTGGAAGTGGGGGGCTTTGAACACCTGCAGGCCGAGAGCCAGAAGATGAAGGAGGTGCTGGCCCAGGCGGCGAAGCTCGCGATGCAGGATGCGCCGCTGCTCATCGTCGGCGAGACCGGCACCGGCAAGGAGCTGCTGGCCCGCGCCTGCCACGGCGCCAGTCTGCGCTCCAGCCACCCCTTCATGGCCCTCAACTGCGCCGCCATGCCGGACAACGTGGCGGAGAGCGAGTTGTTCGGCTATGCCCCCGGCGCCTTTGGCAACAACACCGAGGGCAAGCGCGGGGTGCTGGAGCTGGCGAGCGGCGGCACCCTGATGCTGGACGAGATCGGCGACATGTCCCCTCATCTGCAGACCAAGTTCCTGCGGGTACTGCAGGACGGGGTCTTTCGCCGGGTCGGTGACGAGCAGGAGGTGAGGGTCAACGTGCGCTTCATCTGCACCACCCAGAAGCAGTTGCTGGATCTGGTGCACGAGGGCAAGTTCCGGGAAGACCTCTACTACCGCCTCAACGTGCTCAGCCTGGCGCTGCCGCCGCTGCGCGAGCGCAAGGCGGACATCATGGCACTGGCCCAGCAGTTCGTCGCCCGCTTCGCCAGCGAGTTGCAACGTCCCAAGCCGCGCTTTACCCGCAACATGGCCGAGTACCTCACCGCCTACCGCTGGCCGGGCAACGTGCGCCAGCTGCGCAACTGCCTCTACCGGGCCATGACCCTGCTGGAAGGGGACGAGCTCGGCCCCGAGCACGTGGATCTGCCGGTGGCGGCCGATGCCATGCCCCTCATCGACGAGTGGTTCGAAGGGGGGCTCGACGAGGCGGTGAAGCGCTTCGAGAGCCGCCTGCTGGAGCGCCTCTATCCGGCCTTCCCCTCCACCCGCCAGCTGGCCAAGCGGCTCGGCGTCTCCCATACCGCCATCGCCAACAAGCTGCGCGAGTACGGGATTGGCAAGAAGTAGCGGCTGAGCTGCCCGTGGCGTGCGCTGACGCGCACCCCGGGCGGCACTGCGACACCCCGTGACGCACCCTGCGTGCGGGCGGATGGGGCAACCCCCTCGGGCTGATAAGCTCGGTACGACTCCCTTCAGGCAATCCCTTCATGGGCGTCGGCCCACCCCATTGTCGACGTAAACATAAGTGCGGACATCATGCAGTTGTTGTCTTTCATCCGGATTTTTGTGTGGCTGTTGCCACTGGGCTGCACGCTGGTGCTGGCCAATGCGGCCGTGGCGGCGACCTCGGCCGAGCTTCGCAGCGAGCTGGTGCGCCAGACCGTGCTCGACATCCTCAGCTACACCCGCTGGCCCAAGGAGCCTGCAAAGCTTCGGCTCTGCATTGCGGCGCCGACGGAATATGCCGGCGCCCTCTTTGCCATCGAGCGGCAGGCCAACGGGCGCCCGGTGGACGTGCATCGCTACGGGCTCGACGACGAGGCACTGATCCAGCGCTGCGATGTGATCTATCTGGGGGTGCTGGCCCCGGAGCGGCGTCTCCCCCTGTTCGAGCGACTGCAGGGGCACGCCATCCTCAGCATCAGCGAACAGAGCAGGGAGTGCATCGCCGACGCTGTCTTCTGCCTTCAGCCGGACACGGATCGGGTCCGCTTTCGGGTCAACCTGGATGCGCTCGCCCGCAGCGGCGTGCGGGTGCACCCGGCCGTGCTGAAGCTCGCCAAGGCTGACGAGGGCGCACGATGACGACTGCACCCGCAAGCCCCAGGCTCACCCTGCGACAGAGCCTGGGCCGCACCCACATGATGATCTCCCTGACCGCCGTCTGCATGGCGGGCCTGTTCCTGACCATCACGGCGCTGCTGGCGCTGCGCCTCTATGCGGATCACAACCTCGAGCTGGTGGCCCGCGCCATCAGCTACACCTCAGAGGCCGCCGTGGTGTTCGATGACGAGGAGGCGGCGAAAGATGCCCTGGAGACCATCACCTCCCGGGAGGATATCGCGAGCGCCAGCATAGTGCTGCCCGATGGCCAGGTGCTGGCAAGCTGGCGCCGTGCCATCACCACCCCCTGGACTACCCTGGAGCAGCACCTGGCCCGCCTGATCCTGCCGGGGCCGGTGGAAGTGGCCATGGTGCGGGAGAGCCGGGAGATAGCCCGGGTGCACCTGGTGGGGCACGGACAATATCTGCTGCACTTCCTGCTGCAGACCCTGCTGGCGACCCTGGTGTGCCTGTTGCTCAGCATCCTCGGGGCTCTCCACGTGGCGCGCCGCATGCAGCGCTCCATCACGACGCCCCTCAAGGCCCTGGCCGAGGTCGCCTACAGTGTCAGTCGCCAGCGCGCCCTCAAGCAGCGGGTGCCGGCGGCCAACATCGCCGAGCTGCACGCGCTCGGGGAGGACTTCAACACCCTGCTCGACGAGCTGGAGGCCTGGCAGGCCCACCAGAAGCGGGAAAATGCCAGCCTGCTGCACCGGGCCACCCACGACGCCCTCACCGGCCTGCCCAACCGGGCTCTGTTCGAGGCGCGGCTGGGGCAGGCCATCCAGGGGGATCAGGAGCGCTTCGCCCTGCTCTACCTCGACTGTGATCGCTTCAAGCAGATCAACGACACCCTGGGCCACGGGGTAGGCGACGAGGTGTTGATCGCTCTGGCGCGGCGGGTGCAGCACCAGCTCAGACCGCTGGATCTGGTGTGCCGCCTCGGGGGCGACGAGTTTGTCATCCTGCTCGCCCCGATCCGGGACGAGCACGAGGTGCACGAGGTGATGACGCGGATCCAGCAGGGGATGAGCACCCCTGTGGTATTGAGCGACGGCCACCACCTCGGGGTGGGCATCAGCATCGGCGCCGCCCTCTACCCCGAGCAGGGGGAGACGGCGGAGGCCCTGTTGCAGTTCGCCGACGACGCCATGTATCAAGCCAAACGACAACGTAAGGAGGAAGAAGCACACAGGAGAACCACGTGAAGTTGAACCGGACATAGTGAAAGGACCATAACAATGATCATTTTGAAGGCGCTAAAAATCGGGCTTGTTGCGCTGCTGCTGGGAGTGCTGGCCGGGTGTCAGAGTGCGCCCCAGGGGCTCACGGCGGAGCAGATCGCCACCCTCAGGGAGCAGGGATTTCAGCTGACCGATGAGGGCTGGACCCTGGATATCTCCAACAAGGTGCTGTTTGCCAACAATGTCGGGGCCCTCACTCCCCAGACCCGCCTGGTGGTGGAGCGTCTTGGCAAGACCCTCATCGGCGTCGGTCTGAACCGGGCCAGGGTGGACGGCCACACCGACTCCAACGGGGAGGCGAGCTACAACGAGCAGCTCTCGCTCAAACGGGCCCGCTCCGTGGCCGATGTCCTGATGTCGGTGGGCATGCCACCTGCGTACCTGGACATCCGCGGCCGGGGTGAAGCGGCGCCCATCGCCGACAACGGCACCGCCGCCGGACGAGCGGAGAATCGCCGGGTCGCCATCGTCATCGACAACGGCTGAGCCATTTTGTCCCTGCGTCGGCATGACGAGGCTGTCTCTGATGTCCGACTGCGTGTGTGATACCACTCTCCTGCCGGGGAGTGGCTCTCTTCCTCCTCCAGCATTGTCCTTCCCTTTCTTCTATTCATCCCGCTGTTTCCGCACCCGCTTCGACGGCGTTGAACCTCCTCCGCTCCTGAGAATCCTGGCTGAGCACCCAGGTCCAGAACTTGATCCAGCACAAGGGTGGCTTTGTTGATATTGGTTATCATTTGCATTATTTGCAGATGGTAGCCACAGTGATGACCCCCCTGTTTACCCCGACCATGACGGGTCTTGCGACCCCGGATCCCCTCGCATTCGCCTTCACCGCCAAGACCTCAGCCCACGCCAGCCGCGGCGGTGCCGGGCCCCTGATGCTCGACGAGGCGGGCTGGCAGGCTTGGTGGCAGCAACCGAGCCAGGCCGAGGCGCGGGCGCTCTACATCCACGTCCCGTTTGCCGCAAGCGCTGCAGCTTCTGCAACTTCTTCGAAAATGGCGCCAATCCGGCGCGCATGAGCCGCTATATGGCGGCCCTCTGCGAGCAGCTGACCAGGGCGGCCAAGACCCCCTTGGTGCAGAGCCAGTCCTTCTCCGCCGTCTATGTGGGCGGGGGCACGCCCACCGACATGGCGGCGGGCGATCTGGCTCTGCTGGCCAATGCCATTGGTCGCTTCCCCCTGACTTCGGATGTGGAGCTGACCCTGGAGGGGCGCCTCAACGGTTTCGATGACGCCAAGTGGGAGACCGCGCTGGCGGGGGGCTTCAACCGCTTCTCGTTCGGGGTGCAGAGCTTTGATACTCGCGTGCGCCAGCAGGCGGCCCGCTTCGACGACAGGGAGACCCTGTTGGCCCGGCTAGGGGCGTTGACCCGCCACGACGAGGCCGTCATCGCGGCGGATCTCATCTTCGGTCTGCCCGGCCAGGACGACTTCGTGTGGCGCCAGGACGTTGCGGACGTGATGGCGAGCGGCGTGCACGGGGTGGATCTCTACCAGCTCATCGCCATGGCGGGCACCAACCTGGCCCGCGCCGGGGAGAAGGGGACATTGGGCTGGGCCGCCGATGGCCCGCAGCGGGCTGCCATGTATGCCCAGGGCGCCCAAACGCTGGAGGCGGGAGGCTGGCAGCGCCTCTCCTGCAGCCACTGGCGGCGCACCCCCGCCGAGCGCAGCCGTTACAACCAGATGGCGAAGTGCGGCGCCGAGATCCTTCCCTTCGGGGCGGGGGCGGGGGGCAACATTCACGGCCACGGCCTGATGCAGGGGCGGGATCTGGCCGCCTGGCACGAGGCGCTGGCCGAAGGGCGACGCCCCCCAGGCATGGTGATGGGGCAGACCCCCGATGTGCGCATCGACGGTCTGCTGCGGGGAGGCCTGGACGCGGGCTGGCTGGATCTGACGTGCCTGCCTGCGCCGCTGCGGGCCCATTTGCTGCCGCTGTTCGAGCGCTGGCAGGCGCACGGACTGGCCGAGCTCGGTCAGGAGCGCCTTGAGCTCACCCTGGCGGGACGCTTCTGGAACGTCAATCTGCAGGCCGGGCTGTTTGAATACGTGCAACGCAACCCGCTGGCGGGGGAGCAGGGGGGCGCCGGGTCATCCGGCAACCGGGCGGCGGTACACCCCACCTTGGTGTAGAGGGTGGGAGAGGGAGGTGAAGTGCAGTGCAGCGGGGGCGCCATGAGTGCCCCCGCTGGGTTAGGGGTTGTGCACCTCTTCCACGCGCACCCGCAGCTGGCCCTCGGCCAGGGTGGTGACCAGGGGCTGGCCGACGTTCACCTGAGCGGCGCGGCTGATCACCTCGCCGGTCGGGGTGCGTACGATGGCGTAGCCGCGTCCCAGGGTGGCCAGCGGGCTGACCCCGTCGAGGCGTGCGCTCAGCATGGCGAGGCGGTGTCCGGCCACATCCTGGCGCCGGGCAATCAGGGCATGGAGCCGCTCCTCCGCGAGCTGGTGGCGGCGCTTGCCGGCGGCCAGCAGCTTCTCGGGGCTTTTGGCCTGCAGGCGCAGCTCAAGATTGGCCAGGCGTCGCTCCCCCTGATGCAGGCGGCTTGCCAGCAGTTGCTGCAGGCGGGCGGACAGCTCGTCGAGGCGCTGGGACTGCTGCTCCAGCCGGCGCTTGGGATCCTGGTGGTCGAGCCGCTTTTGCAGCAGGGCGAAGCCGTGGCGGGCGGCGGTCTGGTGGCGGTTCATGGCCTGGGTGAGCCGCTGGCGCAGGTGCACGAGGCGCTGGGCGCGGGCACTCCTGTCCGGCGCCACCAGCTCGGCGGCGGCGGAGGGGGTGGGGGCGCGCAAGTCAGCGGCAAAGTCGCTGATGGTGACGTCAACCTCGTGACCCACGGCGCTCACCACGGGGATGGCGGAGCCGTGGATGGCACGGGCCACCGCCTCCTCGTTGAAGCACCAGAGATCCTCCAGTGACCCGCCGCCGCGCCCGACGATGAGCACATCCACCTCGGCGCGCCGGTTGGCAAGCATGATCGCCGAGACGATCTGGGCGGTGGCGGCGCTGCCCTGCACCAGGGTCGGGTAGATGAAGACGGGCAAGTCCGGGGCGCGGCGGCGCAAGACGGTCAGCATGTCGTGCAGGGCGGCGCCGGTGGCCGAGGTGACCAGACCCACGGCGCGGGGCTCGCGGGGCAGGGGGCGCTTGGCCCCCTCGTCGAACAGCCCCTCGGCCCCGAGGCGGCGCTTGAGCTCCTCGAAGCGCAGGGCCAGCATGCCGTCCCCGGCGGGTTGCATCGACTCGATGATGAGCTGATAGTCGCCCCGGGGCTCATAGAGGGAGACCCGGGCCTGCACCAGCACCTGCATGCCGTCCTGGGGGCGGAACGGCACCCGGCGGTTGTTGCCCTTGAACATGGCGCAGCGCACCTGGGCCGACATGTCCTTCAAGGAGAAGTACCAGTGGCCCGAGCTTGGCATCGCGAGATTGGAGAGCTCCCCGGTCAGCCACACCAGCCCCAGATCCTGCTCCAGGATCATGCGCACGGCGCTGTTGAGGCGGGTGACGGTAAAGATCTGCTGCTTGTTCTGGCTGGATTGGTTGAGCTGATTCAAGGCTGGCCCTGCTGTGGTGTCCGCCGGGGCGGGAGAAACGATGGGGGCCATCTTACCCCAGTTGTGCCCATCTGCCGAGCCATGGGGCCCGACAGATGAGGCTTTGCCCTACTCCTGCGCCCTGGCCGGCTTGGCGTGGCTGGTCACCAGCCAGACCGCGAGGCAGACCACGGCGCCGCCGAGCACGAAGCCGCCGGTGAGGGTTTCGCCAAGCACCAGATAGCCCCAGAGGATGCCGAACGGCGGGATGAGGAAGGTGACCGTGAGGGAGCGCAGGGGCCCGATGTCGGCGATCAGCCTGAAATAGAGCAGATAGGCGAAGGCGGTGCAGAGGAGCCCGACCGCCAGCACGCTGGCCCAGACCCCAGGCTGGGCCCAGTCGACGGCGGGCCCGCTCGTCAGACTGTAGCCGAAGAAGGGGAGCAGGAAGAGGACGGCCCCGATCTGGCTGCCGAAGGCCACCAGCTTCGCGTCCAGTCCGCCCCGCTCGGTGATCCAGCGCCTCGTCAGGAAGCCAGCGCAGCCGTAGCAGGCGGTGGCGATGAGGCAGGCCAGCACCCCGATGGCGAGCTGACCGCTCAGGTCGACCTCCCCCGTGGTGGTGATGAGCCCGATGCCCACCAGCCCCAGCATGACCCCGGCCCACTTGCGCAAGGTCAGCTCCTCGTGAAAGAAGGAGAAGCCAATGAGGGCCCCCATCAGCGGCGTGGTGGCGTTGAGGATGGCCGAGTAGCCGGCGGGCAGCCAGAGGGCCGCCACGGCGTACATCAGGAAGGGCACGCCGGAGTTGATGATGCCGAGCACCATGATGGCTTTCAGCTTGCCGTGAAACTGCATGGGGGTGCGCAGCAGCAGGAGCATGGCGGCGAGCCCGACGAGGGCGAAGAAGACCCGCAGGAAGGTGGTGTTGATGGAGCCGAACGCCGGCGCCGCGATGCGCATGAACAGGAAGCTGGCGCCCCAGATGGCGGCCAGCGCCAGCAGCCTCCCATAATCCGATGGTCTCATCGTCTCTCCTTGAATGAGCCGCCCGGTGCCCGGGATGGCAAGGGCGGCCCTGCATCATGGCGGCAAGAGCCCCCAATGGCAACGGCGCCGTGCAGAGCGCTGATCCTACCCCCCGATACGGCCGTCACGGGGAGCGCCTCTCTATCCTGGGAAGTTCGACCCCATGCCCAGAAATGAAAGCGCTATCAATCACATACAGCTTATTTCCTGGTCTATGGCGGTCACATTTCGCACCTTATGGCCACGAATCGACCACGGCGACTTCTAGACTGGTCGGGCTCATCTGAAGGCGGGACGTCGCGGATGGGGGAATGCCGGGGCACACCGGCATCACACACAACACAATGAAAAACAAAGGACTATCAATGGCTAGATGGATACTCGTGGCCGGAATGTTGGGGACCATGATCACGCCGCCCGGGATGGCGGCGGAGTGGTTCTTCCGGGGCACCGCAAATGGATGGGCGGCGACCGCCATGGCGTCGACCGACGGCGTCAATTTTGAAACCTGCCAGCGCTTCGTGAGCGGCGACGCCAGTGGCGGGCCGCGCTTCAATATAGACAGGTACGGCAACTGGCAGCAGAGCTACCCGGCGGCCGACTACGGGGTCAATGCCAACACGGCGTACCAGATCCGCATCAACGCCACGACCCAGGCGGTGAGCACGACGGCGGTCGCCAGTTGCGAGGCCTCGGGGTTTGCAAGCACTCTGCCGCAGCTCAATGTGCGCGGCACCTTCAACGGCTGGGCCAGCCTCCCCATGACCCTGATAGGGGATCACCTGTGGCAGGCCGAGGCCTACATGGATGGCAAGGCGAGCCAGCGCCTGAAGTTTGATCAGGCCGGCGACTGGGCCATCAACTTCGGGGACAGCAACGGCGACGGCGACATCTTCTGGAACGGCACCGGCACGGTGCGCATCCAGGTCAATGACCAGACCCTGGCCTACAGCATCGTGCCGCTTGGGGATGACAACCAGCCGCCGCTTGCGGTCATCACCCCGGGGGGCACGGTGAACGTGGCCCAGGGTGCGGCGCTCACCCTGAGCGGCAGTGACTCCACGGATCCCGACGGTCAGATAGCGAGCTATCTGTGGAGCAGCGGCGAGACCACGGAGAGCATGGTCGTCAACACGGCACAGACGGGCACCTTCACCTATGGCCTCACGGTCACCGACGATCAGGGGGCCAAGGGCAGCAGCAGCGTGAGCGTGGTGGTGGCCGCCGGACAGAGCGGCGACAGCTGGTACTTCCGCGGTACCCCCAATAACTGGGGTCTCACCCCCCATGACAACCGAGGATGGCACCACCTTCTGCACCGAGCAGGCGTTTGGCAGCAGCAACCCCCGCTTCAAGATTGACCACAAGGGGGACTGGACCGAGGCCTATCCTGCCCAGGATTACCTGGTCAGCGCCAACACCCGCTATCGCATCTGCTTTGACAGCCAGCGTAAGGTCGTTGAACTCGAGACCCTGGCGGGGGCAGATGTGCAGGCCCCCACGGTGACCGCTACCCCGGCGCCGGGGAGTTATGTGGACAGCCAGTCCATCACCCTGGGAGTGAGCGACGATCAGGACGCCGCCCCCGCCGTGCATTTCACCACGGACGGCAGCCAGCCCACCACGGCGTCGGCCTGTTATGCAGGCCAGCCCCTGGTGGCGAACGACAAGGGGAGCGGCACGGACCTGGTGATCCGCACCCTCGCGGTGGACGAGAGCGGCAACCAGCGGGAGCAGCGCTTCGAGTACCGTATCGGCGAGCAGGGGGTGGCGAGCGGCGATTTTCGCGCCGAGAGCATCTACTTCCTGCTGACGGCCCGCTTCTATGACGGCGATGCCGGCAACAACTACCATAACCGGGATCGCTACAAGGCGGGGGATCCCCAGTGGCGTGGCGACTTCAAGGGTTTGATCGCCAAGCTCGACTACATCAAGGATCTCGGCTTCACCGCCATCTGGGTGACGCCGCCGGTGGAGAACCGCTCCGGCCTCGACTACCACGGCTACCATCTTAAATGCGAAAGGGGACTCCCTCCGACGTAGGTGGGAGGGGAATTTCGCCGGGGCGTCAGCCCCGCTGGTT